>NZ_JAUBVF010000034.1:0-62826 GCF_036705685.1 Microcoleus sp. AT3-A2 | reverse complement strand
ACCTAAACGGGTCTCAGCTAACTATGTTATTCTACCATAAATATAGTCTGTGTACTTACGCCGAGCTGTACTAGCTTTGACCTGTATCATTTGCTCCATTCTCTCGAAGAAATGCTCAAGCTCAAAGCTGAGTCAAAAGGTTTAGCACTTAGCTTACACATCAATTCTAATATTCCTCAGTATGTAAAAACTGACGAAAGTAAATTGCGTCAAGTCTTCATTAATCTGCTAGGCAATGCGATCAAGTTTACTACCAAGGGAAGTGTGACACTTCGGGTGGCAGCAATTAGTGCGAAACAAAAGTCTCCAACAGACAACGAACCACGGACTATTACGTTTGAAGTAGAAGACACTGGTTACGGCATTGATCCTACTGAGGTAGGCTCTCTATTTAAGGCTTTTGTGCAAACTGACGCGGGCCGGAAATCTCAAGAAGGAACTGGCTTGGGTTTACCCATCAGCCGACAATTCGTACAACTGATGGGAGGAGACATTACCGTCAGCAGTACCTTAAATCGAGGAACTATTTTTAGTTTTGATATCCAAATTAGCTCCCCTGAGATGGCTGAAGTTCAACCTCGACAATCAAGAAGGCGGGTAATTGGTTTAGAACCCAACCAACCCTCATATCGCATCTTGGTGGTTGATGATAAATGGGAGAGCCGTTTGCTATTGGTTAATGTTCTCGAACCGCTTGGCTTGGAGGTGCGCGAAGCAGTAAATGGTCAAGAAGCTATTACAATCTGGGAAACTTGGAAACCCCACCTAATTTGGATGGATATGCAAATGCCTGTGATAGACGGGTATGAAGCGACTAGACAAATTAAAGCCCTGATTCAAGAGGAGGCTACCGTGATCGTTGCGCTGACCGCTACCGCTTTTGAGGAAGAGCGAGCCATTGTTTTATCATCGGGCTGTGACGATTTTGTGAGCAAGCCTTTTCAAGAAGAAGTTATTTTTGCCAAAATGGCTGAACATTTAGGGGTACAGTATATTTATGAAGATTTACCGAAGCTTAAATTATCTCAGTTTGGGAGTCAAGACTTGAGTGTAAAAGAAGGGGAAAAAACTGGAAAGTTAAGGACAACTTTGGGGACAATGCCTGCGGAGTGGGTGATACAGTTACATCAAGGAGCTATCGATGCTGATGCAGAGCTGATTTTAAGTTTGGTCGCCGCAATCCCTGAATCCGATACTTCTTCTGCGGAGATTCTCACCGATTGGATTCATAATTTTCGATTTGATAAAATTACGGCCTTAACAGAAAAACTTCTCCCATGAACAGCCAGCAATTAGAATCTCATTTTGCCAATCTTTTAGTGGTTGACGATACCCCAGACAACCTGCGTCTTTTATCCACTATGTTGAGCGACAAAGGATATAAAGTTCGCGGCGTAATAAACAGGGAAATGGCATTAAAAGCAGCGCGTTCAACCCCACCCGATTTGATTTTGCTGGACATCACCATGCCCCAGATGAACGGCTATGAAGTTTGCCAACACCTAAAAGCGGATTGCAGAACTTCGGGTATTCCAGTTATTTTCTTGAGCGCCCTAGATCAAGTGTTGGATAAAGTCAAAGCATTTGCTGTTGGAGGAGTAGACTACATCACCAAGCCGTTTCATTTAGAAGAAGTTTTAGCTCGTGTCGAAAATCAACTAACTATTCAGCGTTTGCAAAAAAAGTTGCACGAGCAAAATGCGCGATTGCAGGAGTCCGAGGCTAAAGAGCGGAAAAAATCCCAGCAGCTAGAGCTGGCTCTAAAACAGTTACAACATACGCAAGCTCAACTCATCCAAAGCGAGAAAATGTCAAGTTTAGGGAATGTCGTAGCAGGGGTAGCTCACGAAATTAACAATCCAATTAGTTTCATTAAAGGGAACCTCTCGCCCGTAAGGGAGTACACTGAAGATTTGCTGAGGCTGGTGCAACTCTACACAGAAGATTTCCCCAATCCCACAGCAGCTATCCAGCAACAACTGGAGGCAATCGATTTCACTTTTCTCAAGAATGACTTGCCGAAATTAATTGCTTCTATGAGCATAGGAGCTGACCGAATCGGAGAAATAGTGCAATCGTTGCGGAATTTTTCCCGACTCGATGAATCTGACTTGAAAGCGGTGGATATCCATGAAGGAATTGAGAGTACGCTGATGATTTTGCAGCATCGGCTGAAAGATGAAGCAGACCAAACGATAATTAAAGTGGTAAAAGAGTATGAGGATCTGCCAAAGATAGAATGTTATGCGGGACAAATGAATCAGGTTTTTATGAACGTCCTGACTAATGCGATTGATGCGTTGCAATCCCCAAAATGTTGGGCAAATGATGTAGATGATAGCAGCCCAATCCCTACTATTACTATTTGCACGAAGTTACTCTCGGACTGTCAAGTGGGTATTTATATTACTGATAATGGGCCGGGCATAAACGAAGATATTCAACAACGCATATTTGAGCCATTTTTTACAACAAAGAAAGTGGGCCAAGGAAAGGGTTTGGGGTTATCGATTAGCTATGCTATTGTAGTGGACGACCACGGTGGGCAACTCCGTTGTCTTTCGATACCGGCTCAATGGGCGACATTAGCCATAGAACTTCCGATTCACTACTCTAAAAAACGTTTTTCTAAAGAAGATTTGGTCGGGTGATAATCCACACTAAACTCCAAGTATTCAAAAAGGGTGTAAAATTGTAAATCGTGTTTATTTAGGAGTCATATCATGTCCGATGGATTAACCATAATATCCCGGTCGGGGCGGGTTTTTGAGATGGTCAATTATTGGCAGGTATTGTTGGTGAACCCGCCCTTACTATTTGTCACAGAGTTGGAAACCTTTTCCGGTAACGCTCGTTAAATTACCAAGGGTCGCCGACTTGCTTTTTTTCAGTAGCTTATGCACGCACTCTCAAACCCAAAATAATGATGAATTTAAACCCTGATTTTTTTTCCGCAAAAACCCTAGCAATTGTTTGTGCAATTGCTGCGTTTGTTGTCCTTGCTAGCAAAGTCTTTGCCACAACAATCGATTATGCACCGCCATTTAAAGAAACTAGCTTTTACAGTACGATAATATCTGGTAATAACGATTTAGCTGACATTTATTATCCTAAACCATCTGATCTTAATTCGGGTAATTACTCTTTCCCCATTGTACTTTTATTGCAAGGTGCGCTTGTAGATAAATCATTTTATTCAGATTACGCTAGCCATGTGGCGCGGTACGGCTTTGTGGTAGTCGTTCCGAACCATTTGCGCCCTTCGCCCTTCAATCCCACTTCACCGCCTAATTTGGCGTCGGAAACTTCGCAAATTGCGGCGGTTTTGTCTCAAATGGCGATCGAAAACACAAACCCCACATCTCCGATCGCGTCTGTTATCGATACGCAGCGCCTTGGTTTATTGGGTCATTCTTTTGGTGGTGCAGTGGGGTTATCGGTGATTGCTAACAAATGTCTCCCAGAATTGTATTTGTGTCAAGAGCCATTTACGCGCCCGAAAGAACTATTAGCAGGTGCATTTTTTGGAGCTAACTTACGCAATCCGATTTCAAATGAATTTGTCGCCATTGCTAATGATGGCATTGCAGTGGCGTTGATTCAAGGATCTATCGATGGTGTCGCCCTGCCCGATCGAGCTCAAAGCACCTTTGACCAAATTCAAACAGCACCCAAAGCTTTGATTACTGTTATGGGTGCAAATCACTTTAGCATCACCAATGTTAATAACCCCGCTGGTGCGATGCCCGATCGCAATACTGCTACCTTAGAGCGAGCCGTGGGTATTGAAACGATCGCCCGTTGGAGCGCCCTGTTTTTGCGGGCACATATGCTTAAAGATCGATCGGCATTCGATTATATTTACTCTCAAGGTGACGCCCTCGATCCGAATGTCCGTGTTACCACCGTTGCAGTTCCCCAACCATCTTCTAAGTAGCTCCACTTAAAAAAAACGTAAGATAGATTAAGGCTAATAGATAGTGTGCCTACATTTTTATTATTGGGCATCACTTATCTGACAGACCGCCGGCACTATATTGTTTTAACCATCTATGTACAGTAATTCTATGTACACCTAAAGGTTCAGCTACATCTGTAAGGCTTTGACTCGATCCAGTTTTTAAGCAATAAAGTGCCTGTATTTTTTGTTTATTAGGTAGAGTTCGCTACTCGGACAGAATTATTTTTAACTCGTCTGCTGTTAAATCAATTCTTTGTTGGTAGTTTACTTTCATCAAGTATTTCTCAAAGTCTAAGCTTCTTTTTAGCATACTTGTTGGGAAATGATATTATTAACTAAATCTCCATTTTCAGTAATGTCAGCCTGTCGCTTAAAGACTAGCAACGTAATATCATCAAACACTTTCTGCTGACCGATATGTTGCCGTACATCTACAATCACCGCATCCTTAACTTCTGCTGCAGACTTGTACCAATTTTGACTAATCACTTCACACAGTTGCTTAAGTCCATACTGCTTTTTGCGGATGTTATAGGCTTCTGGAATGCCATCAGTATATAGCACCACGCCATCTCCAGGTTCTAGCTCAATCAGGATGTGACTGATGAAGCCTGCGATATCATCATCTAAAGCGATCGGGAAACCTAAATCCATCGTGTCGATGCGCTCAACTTCTCCATTTTTTCGCACAACTAGCGTTTCTTCATGCTGACCGCTGATGCTAATCAGTCCTTCGGAGTAGCTCAAAATCGCCAGCGTCAGACTTTTCTCAGAATTCATACGCTGTACGTTTTTGTAGAGGGTACGGTTGAGTACATCCAGGAATCGAACCGGGTCTAGTCCACGGATCTCTTGCAGAGTGCGAACTGAGGTTTGCGCCATCAGCATCAGAATGCCGCTTTCCAGGCCATGTCCGGTGACATCACCTATAGCCAGTGTGACAACACCATCGATCTGTAGCACGTCGTAGTAGTCACCTCCTACTTCATCGGCAGGTTCCATGTATCCGGCGATATCTAGTCCGTCAATTTCCAGTTCATCAGGGTTGGGCAAAATCATTTGCTGGATCTGACGGGCCACATTCACTTCTGCACCTAAGCGGAGGTTGTCTACTTTGAGTTTTTCGTTGAGGGTAATGATTTCCTGATTAGCACTAGCGAGTTCTGCTGTTCGTTCTTTAACTTTGTCTTCGAGGGTTTCAAAGGATTCTTGGATTTGCCTCGCCATGCTGTTGAAGGATCGTGCCAGCAGACCGATTTCGTCTCGCGATCGCATCTTCACACGCATATCTAAGTTACCCGCCGTAAACTGGGCAACCGCTTGGGTGAGGTAAATCACAGGCTTTGTTAATAGTTGTGCGATCGCAAAAGCGATGATAGTTACAATTGTGGCGATGATTGCTAATAAAAGAAGTGCATCACGTATTTGTTTTTCTACAGGTGCTAGGGCAACGGCAATGGGCTGTGCAAAAAGGACTGACCAAGGTTTATATTTCAGGCGGGCGATCGCTAAGAGGCTCAACTCATTATTACCCGTAGCTGCCAATCGTGTGGTTAAATAGGGCTGTTTAGTGTCTAATGCTTGCTTGAGGTCGGGCAAATTGATTGCAAGTTCTTTCGTTAGAGTTTTAGGCAAACGCCCTTCGCGTTGCAGTTTAGCTACAACATTGGGTGACAAAGGCACAATAGATTTGAAAAGGAGTTCAGGTCTAGTGCTATGTGCCAGATGAATATAGTGCTCATCTAAAAGAACTGCTAAGGATTTCGCACGTGCGTGTTCAGTTCCCCGACTCACCAACTGCTGAACAGATGTGGCATTGTATGTCACCCGCAATACACCCAATATATTTCCATTCGCATCGCGAACAGGACTGCTAAAGAAGAGCGTAACGAGGTTGGGAATTGTCGGCGATTGTCTAATACTAGAAACAAAAGATAGTTGAGTTTTGAGCGGTTCTTGGAAGTAATCTTGACCGGATTCATCTCGTCCAACATCCGGTGTATTTGTATCGAGTACATTCCGTCCCTTTAAGTTGAGCAAGGCATAGGAGATAATATTAAGCATATCTTTGCGACTGAGCCGAATTAAGGTTTCAGTCGCTAACATCTCTTGGGGACTACCATTTCGCCGTTCTGGAGGTAGGCCCAGATAGGCTGCCAAACCTGGTAAAATCGCTTCTACGCGCACGGCATTGAGATTCGCATCGATAAACCCATCTATTCTGTTAGCGGTTTCGTTAGCCTGTGCATATAGGGCTTGTCGTGCGTTGTCGGTCAAGGCATTTTCAGTTGTATGTTTGTCGATAAATGCTAACAGCAGCAATGGAATTAGAGCAACGACGAGAAACGAGACGATTAACTTTGTACGAATGCTGTTGAAAAACGAGCGCTTCATGGTTTCAGACTAGGAGGGGGGGTTAAGAAAGAAGAATTGAACAAGGTTTCTAGATTGGGAAGGCGCGTCACATTGCCAGCGCGAATAAAAAAGTCGGCATATTTCTTGGCGGTTTTGTAGATATAATTAGGACTGTCTGATTGAAAAAACTTTTGATTTTCTGCAAGATCACTGAGGTTTATTCCGTCGAAAGAGATTGTATTGCTGGGAATATTCAACGCTTTGCTCACGAGATCGTTTCCTTCGGGAATATTTGCTTCCCAATATGACAAGGCTTGAAACCAGCCTCGCACAAAGGCGCGAATATCTTCGGGGCGATCGCGTATCGCCTCACCCCGAAACGCGATCAAATCCACAATTAAGCCTGGGGTTTGCTTGCTTGTAAACAAAATTTTTGCCCCTAATTGTAATGCTTCAGAAAGATGCGGTTCCCAAGTGTGCCCTGCTTGGATAGCATTGTTTTGTAAGCGATTGGGAACTTCTAAACCATCAACTTTAACCAGTCTAACATCATCGCTCGTCAGCTTAGAGATTTTCAACATCTCAGTAACGAAGACTTCGCTAAAGCCGCCTAGATTTGCACCAAGCTTTTTTCCTTTCAAGTTAAGAATTTTTTTAATGTTTGATTGCGCGACTACCACATCTGCACCAGTCGATTCATCCACAACCATCACAGCTTGGATATCAGGATTTGTGGCACTCAAGATTATAAAATCTCCCAAGGTTAATCCGATCCCATCATACTTCCCTGCACTGAAATCTGCTTGTTGTAATTGTAAGTAGTCTACATAGCTGAGTTCCACGTCTACCCCTTGCGCTTTGAAGAATCCTTTCTCTTGAGCAATGATGCCAGGTCTATGGCCAACAAAAGAGATAAAACTTACTTTCAGGGGAGGACGTTTTACTTTTAGAGATTGCGGAGAATGACAAGCAAGCAGCAGCCAGCAGGTAATAATAATAAAGATGCTGTTGAAAAAGTATCGCTTCATGGTTTCAGACGAGGAGGGGGGGCTAAGAAAGAAGAATTGAACAAATTTTCTAGATTGGGAAGGCGCGTCACATTGCCAGCGCGAATAAAAAAGTCGGCATATTTCTTGGCTGTTTTGTAGATATAATTAGGACTGTCTGATTGAAAGAATTTTTGATTCTCGGCAAAGTCAGTAAGATTTATTCCGTCGAAAGAGATTGTATTGCTGGGAATATTGAACGCTTTGCTCGCGATCTGGTTTCCTTCGGGAATATTGGCTTCCCAATATGACAAGCCTTGAAGCCAGCCTCGCACAAAGGCGCGAATATCTTCGGGGCGATCGCGTATCACCTCACCCCGAAACGCGATCAAATCCACAATTAAGCCTGGGGTTTGTTTGCTTGTAAACAGGATATGCGCCCCTAATTTTAATGCTTCAGAAAGATGCGGTTCCCAAGTATGTCCTGCTTGGATAGAATTGTTTTGTAAGCGATTGGGAACTTCTAAAGCCTCGACTTTAACCAGCCTAACATCATCGCTCGTCAGTTGAGAGGTTTTCAACATCTCAGTAACGAAAACTTCGCTAAAGCTGCCTAGATGTGTACCAAGCTTTTTTCCTTTCAAGCTAGGGATTGTTTTAATATCCGATTGCGCGACTACCACATCTGCACCTGTCGATTCATCCAAAACCATCACAGCTTGGATATCAGGATTTGTGGCACTCAAGATTATAAAATCGCCCAAAGTCAATCCGATCCCATCATACTTCCCTGCACTGAAATCCGCGTCTTGGAATTGTGAGTAGTCTACATAGCTGAGCTCCACGTCTACCCCTTGCGCTTTGAAAAATCCTTTCTCTTGAGCAATGATGAGAGGTGTATAGCCAACAAAAGGTACACAAGATACTTTCAGGGGAGGGCGTTTTACTTTTAGGGATTCCGGGGAATGACAAGCAAACAGCAGGCAGCCGATAATAATAAATATACAGATGTAATTGAGTAGTTTAGACATACTATGTAAAGCATTCCTGGTGTAGAAAAGGGGACTCATATTTTCTTGAGTCCGATCGACCTAAGTGCATCCTCCGCAATCGCCGCTAAACCTGTTCCGGTGGCGATATCTAGAACAAGCTTAAGCTTGCCCGATCGCACTTTTGCCAACTCTACTAACCGAGTTGCAGCCTGTTTGTGACATTCATTATCGTAGTCGGGGCGGTTGTTGAAGTCATTGAGAATCTGCTGTTTGTAGGCACTTAGCGAGTCAGTCATGCCGAATTACTGGTTTAACTTTCTACATTGTGCCAGTTATGGTCGATCGCGACTCTCGTCGGAGGTGACATCAGTCAGCAATCTCTACAATGCCCGCAAATCTATGCAAAACCGCTACCGAGTATCAACTCTCCGGCAACAAACATCTGTCCAACTGGGATCGCGAAGCTGTAATCCGCTACAATCTGTGTTTGGTAAAGAATTTTTACAAGTTCACAGCCCATTACAGCCTTTGCGGCTTGTACTACCCAACCTGCCTGAAAATATGGATTTTGCTACTCTTGCTGCCCAGCTAAATGCTGGAACTATCTTGCCAGAGGGAATTGTCATCATCACCCTCTTGGTGGTTCTCGTCGGCGATTTAATCGTAGGCCGCAGTTCCTCGGCTTGGACTCCCTACGTTGCCGTTGCGGGTTTGTTGGCCGCCGTCGCTGCCTTGTGTTTGCAGTGGGATAACACGGATACCATCTCGTTTCTGGGCGGTTTTAACAGCGATGCCTTGAGTTTAGTGTTTCGCGGAATTATCGCTTTGAGTACGGCTGTCACTATTTTGATATCCGTCCGCTATGTACTGCAAACGGGTACTGCTTTAGCGGAATTTATCGGCATTTTGCTGACCGCTACTTTGGGGGGAATGTTCCTCAGCGGCGCTGATGAATTGGTGATGATTTTTATTTCGTTGGAAACTCTGAGTATCTCGTCTTATTTGCTGACGGGTTACACAAAACGCGACCCGCGTTCCAATGAAGCTGCTTTGAAATATTTGTTAATTGGGTCGTCTTCTTCGGCGGTGTTTCTCTACGGGCTTTCGCTGCTGTACGGGTTGTCTGGCGGCGAAACTAAGCTGAGTGCGATCGCGGCTAACCTTTCTACGGTGAATGAAGGTCAATCTCTCGGTTTGGTGATTGCTTTGGTTTTTGCGATCGCCGGAATCGCCTTCAAAATCTCTGCGGTTCCTTTCCACCAGTGGACTCCTGACGTTTACGAAGGTTCTCCTACACCCGTTGTTGCCTTTCTTTCTGTCGGTTCCAAAGCAGCCGGTTTTGCCCTAGCAATCCGCTTGTTAACAAGTGCTTTCCCCGCACTTATCGAACAGTGGCAGTTCGTGTTCACGGCCTTAGCCATTCTCAGCATGGTGTTGGGAAATGTGGTTGCCCTCGCCCAGACTAGCATGAAGCGGCTTTTGGCTTATTCGTCGATCGCCCAAGCCGGTTTTGTAATGCTGGGTTTGATTGCAGGAACAGAAGCCGGTTACTCCAGCATGATATTTTATATGTTGGTTTACCTGTTTATGAACTTGGGTGCTTTCGCCTGCATCATCCTGTTCTCGCTGCGGACTGGAACCGACCAAATTAGCGAATACTCAGGTTTGTACCAAAAAGACCCGTTGTTAACTTTAGCTTTAAGTATTTGCCTGCTTTCTCTCGGTGGAATTCCCCCCCTGGCTGGATTTTTCGGCAAAATCTATCTGTTCTGGGCTGGCTGGCAAGCAGGACTTTACGGCTTAGTTATTCTGGGATTAATTACCAGCGTAGTTTCGATTTACTACTACATCCGCGTTGTCAAGATGATGGTAGTAAAAGAACCTCAAGAAATGTCAGACGCGGTAAAAAATTATCCCGAAATTCGCTGGAACCTTCAGGGAATGCGGCCTTTGCAAGTCAGCGTTGTACTCACTTTGGTGGCGACAACATTGGCGGGAATTTTGTCGAACCCTTTGTTTAATTTGGCTAATGATGCTATTACCAAAACTCCCATGTTGCAGTCGGCATTGAGTCATGTGCAACCTGTTGCGGGTGCGAAAATAGAATCGAATTTGTTGTCTCGGCGGGATTAATTTTTCCTGGTTTTGAAATAGTGGAAAACGCCTGACTCTTTGAAGTTGGGCGTTTTTTTGTGTTGTGATATACTGTTAATTATGATTTTTGACCGCAAATATAGGCAGATAAACGCAGATAAACGCAGATAAAAGTTAGTACAGAGGCAACAATGTTAGTACAAAGTAAGGCAAAGTTTTATACTCCAGATGAGTACCGGGAGTTAGAGGAAACTGCTGAGTTTAGAAATGAATACCGCGATGGAGAAATTGTACAAATGAGTGGTGGTAGTATTAATCACAGCCGGATTATCCGAAATTTGAGTAGAGTCTTGGGAAATTTGCTTGAGGGGCAGCCCTATGAGCTTTTTCACAACGATTTGCGGTTGTGGATTCCTCGGTACCGACGGGGAACTTACCCGGATGTGATGGTGATTGAAGGGGAGCCAGTTTTTACCGAGGGACGCAGTGATGAGATCCTCAATCCGATGCTCATCGTGGAAGTGCTTTCTAAGTCTACCAAAGATTTTGATCGAGAGGATAAGTTTCGGTTTTATCGCTCTATCCCGGAATTCCGTGAATATGTGTTAGTCAATCAATCAGAGTTTTTAGTCGCACAATATATTAAAACAGAATCAAATGAATGGTTGTTTCGGGAATATGAGGGAGAGACAGCAACAGTTTCTTTTGCTTCCTTGGGAGTGCAAATGTCGATGAGCGAGATATATGCAAAAGTAGTATTTGAAACCCAGGAAACGGAAGTACAAGAAGAAAATTAATGCTATTGGGGGATGCGAATATCAAGAGACTCGACTGCTGAATCAAATTTATTCAGTAGTAATCGAGATTGTTACCAAGAAGTCGGGGATTTCGTTGGTTTGCACGTGAGTTTCCAAATTTAAATTAAGAGTAAAATTAGATGAATGTAATTTGGTTACTGTTAAAGGCTTCTTGGTTAAATGTTTCCATCGCCATACTCACAGGCTTAATCAGCGGCGGTTGCAGCGCTATGTTAATTTCCCTAATTAATCGTGCAATCAGCGACAATTCCAATGGAAATTTAGTCTGGTATTTTGCGGGATTAGCAATCTTGGCTCTTTTGAGTGGCTTTGTATCCCAATTTTTGTTAATCTACCTTTCTCAAGAAGCTGTTTACAATTTGCGACTGAGTTTGAGCCGTGGCATTTTGTCTACTCCTTTGCGGAACTTGGAAGAGTTGGGTGCTAACCGCTTGCTGGCCACTCTGACTGATGATGTGGGAACGCTTTCTAATACTATATTTTTGATTCCTTTTCTTTGTGTTGATATCGCCGTTGTTGTCGGCTGCTTAACTTATTTAAGCACGATTTCGGGTACGGTTTTTGTTGTTGTATTTGGTTTCCTGGTGCTGATGATTGGCACGGTGCAATTGTTGCTCAGCAAAATGCGAAGATTTTTCGATTTAGCCAGAGAAGAACAAGATATATTGTTTAAGCATTTTCGCAGTATTACTGATGGAATTAAGGAACTAAAACTGCATTCCTTACGCCGCCAAGAGTTTTTTACGGAAGAATTGCAGGTGAGTGCTGATGCTTCCCGCAATTATAACGTGACTGCTTTGAATACTGGTGCAGTTGCGATTGGAGTGGGTCAGTTGCTATTTTTTATGCTGATGGGTTTGCTGCTGTTTGCTTTACCCAAATTTGTGCCAGTTTCTACACCTGTTTTGTCAGCTTATATTCTGACAAGTACCTATTTAATGTCTCCATTTCAGAACATTTTGCAAAGGTTGCCGGCGATTTTTCGTGCTAATACTTCTGTGGAAAAAATAGAGAGAATGGGATTGGCTTTGGCGAGTCAAGCTGAGATAAATTCAACGGTTAAACCGATTAAAACTGCTGAGTGGGATACGCTGGAGTTAAATCAAGTAATTCACAGCTATCCCGGAGAAAAAGAAGACAGCAATTTTATTTTGGGCGAGCTGAATTTGAAGTTTCATCCGGGTCAATTGGTGTTTATAATTGGCGGTAACGGCAGCGGTAAGTCTACTTTAGCTAAGTTGATCACGGGTTTGTACATTCCTGAATCGGGAGAAATTCTCCTAGATGGTCAGCCAATTACTGATGAGAATCGTGAGTGGTACAGGCAGAATTTTTCGGCGATTTTTTCTGAATTTTATCTGTTTGAAAGGCTTTTGGGGATGACTTATCACGATTTGGATAAGCAGGCTGCTGAATATTTGCGAGAGTTTCATTTGGAAAATAAAGTTCAGGTGAAAGATGGAGTTTTGTCAACTACGGCTTTGTCTCAGGGACAGCGAAAGCGGCTGGCTTTGCTGACGGCGTATTTGGAAGATAGACCGATTTATTTGTTTGATGAATGGGCTTCGGATCAAGACCCGTTTTTTCGAGATATTTTTTACAAGCAGTTGCTACCGGAGTTGAAGCGGCGGGGGAAAACGGTTTTTGTAATTAGTCACGACGATCGCTATTTTGATTTAGCCGATCGCGCAATTAAACTAGATTACGGTAAAGTAGAGTATGACCGATAAAATGGATAACTACCGAATTGTCGAAACTTTGACCGAAAGCCAGGTTTCTGACTTGATGGATTTGTACAAAAACGAGTTTTGGAGCGACAAGCGGACGCGGGAGGATGTTGTGAAAATGCTGGCTGCTACTGATGTTATCATTGGTTTTGTCGATGAGAGCGATCGGCTAATTGCTTTTACTCGCGTTATCACCGATTTCGTATACAGAGCGATGATTTTTGATGTCATTATCAAGCCGACGCACAGAAAGATGGGACTGGGTGCGAAGCTGATGGATGCAGTTTTAAATCATCCAGAATTGCAAGCTGTCGAGAACTTTGCTCTTAACTGTTTGCCAAAGATGATGCCGTTTTACGAGCGTTGGGGTTTCACAGATGATGTGGGCGAGATGAAGTTTATGCGGCGAACAACAGGCTGAGCTCAGCCCCTTGAAAGCCCCAATTTTTCTCTAATTACGTCTTCTTTGAAACCTACTAAAACAGCCGTTCCATCTTTAACGAAAAGAGGACGTTTCAGCAGCATCGCATCCTTAGCAAAAGCATCTACCCACTCTTCGCTAGTCCAATTTTTCTTGTCCTCGCCCAAAGCGCGGTAAGATTGACCGGAAGTATTTCGCATGGGTTGAAAACCCAAAGCAGTTACCCAGCTTTGGATTGTTTCGCGAGTCGGCGGCTGTTCTTTTGTGTTAATGAACTCGTAATTAACATCGCTATCTTTGAGCCACTGGAAAGCTTTTTTGCAGGTTCCGCAGTTGGGGATTCCGTAAAGTTGAATTGACATAATAATGATTGTTGACTGTTGACTGTTGACTGTTGACTGTTGACTGTTGGCTAATAACAACTGACAACTAACTAATGACTAATGACTACTGACTAATCTAGCTTGTTGAACCCATTTTTGCACGCGATCGACTGAAGGAGTCAAGTCATTGCGCTGCATTGTCGCTACGTGCAGCCTTAAAACTTGTTGGTGCAATCTCTCCACGGGCATTTGAGCCAATTGAGCCGGAGAAGCAACGCCTGCGTGCAGTAACAGCCCGCAATACTGACACCCTACACTCGGAATTCGAGCCAAATTTGCCATCGCTACCCATTTATTAACATATTGAATGTTAATCTGTAATTGATTGGCTAGCAACACTTTCGCCGCCTGCGTTTTCGTCTGGCGAATTAGTTGTCCGGTTGTGGTGATGCTGCACTCTTCCAGTTGAGATTGGTTTTCCTTGCTCAATCCCGGTAAATGTGCGATCGGCCAGTCGCGTACTTGCACAGAAGTTTGAGGAGCTTTATGAGAAATTTTCATGTTTTTTCTGTTAATTTTACTTATACTTTAAAGTCTCATATATCAAACAGTCAATAGAGGATATCGCTCACGTCACCCAATCAACAAAAACCCGACCAAGGAATTTGACTAATTGCGGGTGTTGTGATATTTATGCTAATTGCCTGCAAAGTAGCACTTTCAGCCTATTTTTTCTGCCTGTGGAGCAGGCTTACTGCTTAACCAAATCATCCAGGCGATGACGACAATGACTATAAAAAATACAGCCTATAAATGCTAGCACAAAAGAAGTTACCGATGAGAATTTTAGCCAAACTGCCTGCCAAGTTTGCAGTCAGAATTTTAGTTATTTAATGCTGAGAATGAAAAAACTTGCGGCTGACTGCAAACCAAACTCAAAATTATAGGTTTTTACCCATGACAATTACACGAGGTTATAATTTGTCAACTAATACTTTACAGCAACGGCGGCAAAAACTGGCCGATTTAATTAATTTTCCGGTAATTCTCTGGTCGGGGCGCAGCATTCCCCGCAATTATCCGGCACTTACTTATCCCTTTCGTGCCAGCAGTCACTTTCTATATTTTGCTGGTTTGCCCTTAGAAAATGCTGCCATTCGCTTAGAATCGGGCAAATTAGAATTGTTCTTAGATGACGCACCTGCTAGTAGCACTCTTTGGCACGGAGAAATGCCGAAAAGAGCAGAAATTGCCGAACTAATTGGGGCTGATGCTGCTTTCCCAATGGCCGAATTGAAATCGCGATCTACAAATGCAGCAACGATCGCAATTCAGGATTCTTGGACTCAGTTGCAACAGTCTCAAATTCTCGCTCGCCCTCTGACACCGCCCAAATCCCCAACCGGAATCGATCTAGAATTAACTAAGGCGATTATATCTCTTCGCCTGAGCCACGATGCAGGCAGTTTGGCCGAATTGCGTCAAGCTGCCGCTGTCACTGTAGAAGCTCATAAAGCGGGAATGGCGGCAACCCGAAATGCTCAAATTGAAGCCGGGGTGCGGGCTGCAATGGAAAGTGTCATCATCTCGGAAAATATGACCTATGCCTATCCTAGTATCGTGACTGTGCATGGAGAAGTTCTGCACAGCGAACATTATCACAATTCCCTACAAGCAGGAGATTTGTTATTAGCAGATGTTGGTGCGGAAACATCAACGGGATGGGCGGCTGATGTGACTCGCACTTGGCCTGTTTCTGGAAAGTTTTCTCCGACTCAAAGAGCGATTTATGATGTAGTTTTGGCAGCACACGATACTTGTATTGATAAAATTAGTCCGGGGGTGGAATATCAAGATATTCACCTGTTAGCTGCTAGAATTATGGCGGAAGGATTGGTTGAGTTAGGTATCTTGCGGGGCAATGTTGAAGATTTGGTAGAAATGGATGCTCATGCGCTATTTTTTGTACATGGTATCGGACATCTAATTGGTTTAGATGTTCACGATATGGAAGATTTAGGAGATTTGGCTGGCTATGAAGAAGGAAGAACGAGAAGCAGCCGGTTTGGGTTGGGGTTTTTGCGGCTGAATCGAGTTTTGCGTGCGGGAATGCTGGTATCGATCGAACCGGGATTTTATCAAGTTCCGGCTATCTTAAATAACCCAGAAAACCGCGCCAAATATGAAGATTTCGTAAACTGGGAAGAGTTGGAAAAATTTGCCGATGTGCGAGGGATACGCATAGAAGATGATATACTTGTCATCGATGAGGGTAGAGAAGTATTGACAGGGAAATTGCCCACACAAGCTCCGGAGATTGAGGAGTTAGTTGCGGTAAATACGTAAGTTGAGCCGAGTTCGATCGCACATACGCAGTTTTATCAGGTGTGAAAAAAGATAAAGATGAATAAAGGTTGGCCAAGAAATCTTTCGATAGTAGTTAAAAAACTGCTCTCGCAAGTCAGAAAATTCGTAGCACTGATACTTCCACGTCCACGCATTGTTCGCAAACCTGTATCCTCGCCGCCGCCGATGCAAGCTGCACCTTTGCCCAGCGACGAAGAAGAGAGGCTAGAAGCACTTCACCGCTACAACGTTCTCGACACAGAAGCCGAAGCAGCTTTTGATGACCTAACAGCTTTAGCATCTTATATTTGTGGCACTCCTATTGCTTTAGTAAGCTTAATAGATTCTAACCGACAGTGGTTTAAATCCAAAGTCGGTCTGGAAGCGCCAGAAACTCCGAGAGAGTTAGCTTTTTGCGCCCACGCTATTTTAAATCCCAACGAATTGCTAGTTGTACCCAATGCTCTAGATGACAATCGCTTTGTCGGCAATCCGCTAGTAACTTCCGATCCCAATATTCGGTTTTATGCTGGAGCCCCGCTAGTAACTCCTGACGGTTATCCGATCGGCACTTTGTGCGCGATAGATACAGTTCCTCGTAATCTCACCCCAGAACAGCTAGAAGCGCTGCGGACTTTAGGACGGCAAATTATTAACCAAATGGAGTTGCGAATCAATCTGACTAAATTAAAGCGCGCACAGATCAAGAACAAACAAGTAGAAGAAAAACTGCGTTCTACCGACGAGCAAATTGTCAATTTTTTAGAAGGAATGAGCGATGCTTTTTTTGCTTTCGACACCCAGTGGCGATTTACTTACATCAATTACAAAGCATCGCAATTTTTGAAGCGATCGCAGGAAGAACTTTATGGTAAAAATTTTTGGGAAGAGTTTCCCGAATTCAGAAATTCTGATTTTTATAAAGAGTATCATGAAGCTGTAGCCAAACAAATTGGAGTGGCTTTTGAAAAATATTATCGTCCCTTAAAAGTGTGGTTGGAAGTCCGGGTTTTTCCTTCTCACGACGGCATTTCTGTGTTTTTTCATGACATAACTAAGCGCAGGCAGATGGAATCTGCACTCAGGAAAGAACAGAAAAAAACTGAAAGTTTACTGCTAAATATTTTGCCAGAACCGATCGCCGACAGGTTGAAGTACAAACCGGGAGTGATTGCAGACAAGTTTGAAAAAGCAACAATTCTTTTTGCTGACTTGGTGAATTTTACCCAGATTTCTACCACCATGTCCGCAACTAAATTAGTGTACTTGCTGAATGAAATTTTCTCGGTTTTTGACCAACTGAGTGAGAAGCACGGCTTAGAAAAAATCAAGACGATCGGGGATGCTTACATGGTAGCAGCGGGTATTCCCATTGAACGTCCAGACCACGCAGAGGCGATCGCCGAAATGGGGCTGGATATGCTAGCAGCAATTAAGGAATTAAATGTGAAGCTAGACGCCAAATTTGACCTCCGCATCGGGATTAATAGCGGCCCGGTGGTAGCGGGGGTAATCGGAACTAAAAAATTCATTTACGATTTGTGGGGAAATGCCGTGAATACAGCCAGCCGCATGGAATCTCACGGCATAACAGGTCGCATTCAAGTCAGCCACTATACTTATGAGCTGCTGCAGGATAAATATGAATTTGAAGATCGTGGGGAGATCGAGATTAAAGGTAAAGGGCCAATGCAGACTTATTTGCTGAGTGGGAGAAAAACAGTAAGCGATCTCAAAATTGCAGAGTAAATAAAGCTAAGAGTTGAAAGTACCTGATTGTTGAGGAAATGCCGGAGGCTGCGATCGATTGCCTCGAAGGCGCGATCGTCCTGTGGCAGAACGGCTGCTCTAGATCAACCAAATAAGATTATGCTATAGACAGAGATATCGGAGCAATCCTAGGCGCGGTACTCGACGTTATAAAAATACTAAGTTGAAGTCGTCGGAGCCTTTAATAATGGTTCAATTTCATATTCAAACCGATAGCGATATTCCAGCATCCACCCAACTATTCAATCAAATCAGGTTTGCGATCGCCTCGCGACAATTTCCGCCCGGACACCGCTTGCCCAGCACCAGACAGCTAGCCATGCAGACGGGTTTGCACCGCAACACCATCAGCAAAGTATACCGCCAGCTCGAAAATACCGGACTCGTAGAAGCCCAAGCAGGATCGGGCATTTACGTCCGCGCCCAAGGCAACGAAGTTGTAGGCAACAAACTCAAATCTCCGATCCTCGAAGAATATCCCCTTGCCAACAAAATAGTGCAAGGAAGTATCGATCAACTGCTGGAACAGGGCTGTACGCTCAACCAAGCGAGGGAATTATTTTTGGCCGAAATTGACTGGCGGCTCAGGTGCAGCGCCCGAGTGGTCGTCACAGCCCCCACCGAAGACATCGGCGTGGGTGAACTAATGGCGAAAGAACTCGAACAAGCTCTCCGCATTCCTATACAGTTAGTGCCGATGGAACAGCTAGGTACTTTTTTGGATCAAATCTCTTCGGGAACTGTGATCACGAGTCGGTATTTTATCGGAGAAGCAGAATCGATTTCGGCACCACGTTCGGTGCGAGTTATTCCCGTAGACATCTACGACTACAGCCAGGAAATTCAGTTAGTCGGGGGTTTGCCGAAAGACAGTTATTTGGGTCTCGTTAGCCTGAGTCCGGGAATGCTACGATCGACCGAAGTCATCATCCACAGCATCCGGGGAGAGGATTTGCTGGTGATGACGGCCTTGGTGTCAGACGAGTACAAGATTAACTCGATCGTGCGATCGGCCAGAACAATTTTTTGCGACCAACCGAGTTTTGCTACAGTAAAAGCTGCCATCAATGCGGCTAGAGAAGATATTATTCGTCCCCCGCAACTGATATGCTCCGAAAATTACATCGGCTCTAAGTCGATTAATTTGCTCAAGCGCGAGTTGGGCTTGGGATGACGAGGGAAGAAGGAAGAAGGAAGAGGGAAGAAGGAAGAAGGAAGAAAAACAATTCAACTTTTTTAAGTTACCAATCCCAATCCCAATGCCAAAGGCCTTAATCCCAATGCCCAATGCCCAATGCCCAATGCCCAATGCCCAATTACCAATTACCAATTATCCATGACAATTGAAATCCAACCTTCAATTAATGTTAAAACGGCGATCGAAAGCCGGCGGGCCGCGCGCAGCTTCCAACCAGATCAGATTCCCCCAGCAATATTGGCAGAGATTTTGCGATTGGGAGTGCGATCGCCCTCTGGTTACAACTTGCAGCCTTGGCGGTTTATCGTACTTCAAGACCCAGCCAGCAAAGAAAAATTAAAAGCTTGCGCCTTTGATCAGCGCCAAGTGGTAGAAGCCCCAGTAGTATTAATCTGTTGTGGCGATCGGCGCGCAGGCAGGCCCGAAAACACCGAAGCCGTCATCGAATTGGGCAAAACCACAGGGGCAATGAATGACAATTTAGCCGGTTATATGCGACAAGCAATCCCGCAATTGTTCGAGAACCGTCCCTGCTTCGACTCCCTAGAAGCTTGGACAAACAGACATACAATGCTCGCAGTAGCTCACTTAATGATTGCAGCTAAAAGTTTTGGGGTAGACAGTTGTCCAATGGAAGGTTTTGTCAGCGCTAAGGTGAAAGAAGCCTTTCAAATTCCCGAAGAAGTAGATGTTTGCTGTTTGCTGCCACTTGGTTATGCAGCAGCACCTTTCAAACAATATGGCGGGCGTTTTGACGTGACTCAAGTTTATTACAGCGAAAGTTATGGACAGGCTTTGCAAGCTGAGATTTGAGAGTTAAGATTTTGTTGCAAATTGAATTTTAAGAGTTAAGATTTGGAATGAATCGGTGCAAAAGTTCAAACTAATCAAAAATCCCGACAATTCTGCAATCTAAAATCTAAAATTCAAAATCTAAAATCGAAAGTGGTGAGATTAGACAGAGGAGAAAATATGACAGTAGCAACGCGACAAAGCAACGCACAAATTCTCGAAGTAAAGTTGCAGCAGCACTTGCAAGCAGCCGGATTTAAAAAATTACCGCTTTATATTAGTTGCGATTTTCGAGATGAATCTTTAACGGTTGTGGGAGAACACCCGCGCAGTTTAGTTCTCAAAGCAAAACCGACTTTTGCGGTGCTAGAAGCAGCAATTCTCGAAATAGAACCAGAATCTATTCAACAGATTGGACTTTGCCTAAAAATTACCGGGCAAAAACAGCCTTATGCTTTCCATTCTTTTACCATGCACAACCCTGTTTTGTCAAGACCAAAAACAGTGCAGTTGTTCAAAAAAACAGAGCATCCCCCCGCAGAAGAAACCGGGATAGTCTTAACAGAAAATGTAGCCCAGACGGCGGATGTAGAGGAGGAGATACCGTTAGAAACGGATGAGAAAGATGCGTGGGATGAAGAATATTTCCCCAATTTTTCTGAGAGTTCCAGCAATTCCGATCCGATCGCCTTTAGGGTAGCTGCAATCCCGGCAGATATTGGAGACAATCCCTTCAATCCGCTGGATATGGAAGCGGTAACAGTTGCCCAAAAACCCAAGCGTTCACCGTTTGCGATGCTGGCTGCAGCAGGAATCATCAGTGTCGCCGCGCTAGTTTTGGCAGGCGGTTATTATATGCTGAGCCGCCCCTGCGTCATCGGAGAATGTAGTGCTTTAGCTAAGGCCAAACAGTTGAGCGAGAATTCGACGAAGACACTGAAAACGTCAAAAGTTGCCAACAGCCCCCAAGAAGCGCAACGACAGTTAAAACAGGCGATCGTCCTTTTGGAACCGATTCCCTCCTGGTCAATTCATCGCGGTGAAGCTCAAAGCGCTCTGGAAAGCTACCGTTCGCAAAATCAGAATTTAAACTCTGCGATCGATGGAGCGCGCCTCGCACAGTCAGCAGCTCAGAAAACCCAAAATCCGCCTTATTCTGCCGAGAACGGGCAGGAAGCACAAGCTCTGTGGCAAAGTGCGATCGCCGAACTCGGAGAAATCCCCACAGACAGTCCAGTTTATCCGTTTGCTCAGAAAAAAAAGCAGGAATACCGGAAGAATTTAGCAACTGGAAATCGGCAATTAAGCACAGAGAAAAAAGCCGAAAAAACGCTGCTCGATGCCAAAAGTATAGCCCAAATAGCAGAAGCTCGCGAAGCCGTAGCTCAGACAGCCGAGACTTGGGCTCAAGTGCAATCAGGTTGGGAAGAATCCCTCGACATCCTATCAGAAATTCCCACGGGCACGACATCTTACCAACAAGCTAAACTGTTAGTTCCCAAATACGAAACCAAACTTTCAGAAGCTCGCGAGCGCAAAAATGTCGAAGGAATTTCGGAAAATGCGTATACTCAAGCTGTGACTTTAGCAGCGGAAGCTCAAATTTTTGAGGGCAAAAACGCCTGGTTTAAAGCATCAGAATCCTGGCGAAGAGCTTTGAGTTACGCCGAGCAAGTGCCTGCGGCAACTGCCTATTCTCAGAAAGCCCAACCGCTGATGGCTTCTTACAAAGCTTCATTGCAGCAAGCAGAAGTAAGGTTGCAGGAAGAAAGGAATCTGCAAAAAGCCCGCACGGATTTAGATAGAACTTGCAAAGGCAACCCCAAGATTTGCGACTATACTGTTAGCAAAGATTTGATTGCGGTGCAGATGACTCCAGGTTACGTGCAGAAATTGCAACAAACTTTCATTCAAGCAAACAACAACAATGCTGTGAAGTCTCGCCAAGCTGTAGAAAACCACGTTCAAACGTTGCAAAAAGCTTTGGAGGCGATCGCCGAAAACGCCAAAATCCCGATGCAGGTGTACGATGGCGAAGGCAAGCGGATTGGGAGTCACGAACCAAAGTAGTTGTAGCTGTAGGGTGCGTGAGGGCGAAAAATCTGTCAGAGCGATCGGCATATTTACACTCACGCATCGCCAGCAATTTCACCTGCGGTCAATCCAGCTTGAAAAACTTGTTTAGCCGTCAAATTCAACTCAGGAAAAGTGGGCGACTCTATTGTCTCATCTCCCCGAAATAGACTAACTTCATACTCACCATCAACCAACTGATAAACCGATATCGTTGGTTGCTTGGGATTGCCAATAAACCTGCGGCCGCCCAAACCAAGATAATCCACAATCCAATATTCAGGAATCCCGATTAGTTCGTATTCGCCTACTTTTTTGATGTAGTCATCTTGCCAATTCGTGCTAACTACTTCAATAACCAGCGGAATTGATGCCCCTTGAGTCACAGTGGAGAAATTTTCCCACAGAGGTTCTGATGCTAAATTTGGGCGATTTAAGATTAGAATATCGGGGGAATAAGCTGATTCGCTTTCTGATGGCTTAACTAATGCTTGTTTTGGGATTAGGTACGGAAGGTTTAGCCTGACAAATTCAAGAGTTAATTCCGAGGCTAAGAAACCGATAACTTCTTCATGTTTTCCCGGTGGCTGGGCTATTTCAATAATCCCTCCGTTGTGCAGTTCGTAACGTCGGTTTTCTGGTTTCCATTCGACAAATTCTTCAAAGGTTACTGGTGGATTGGGAGTTGGAATCATGGCTATTCTCCTTAGTGATGGCTAGGGCGGAATCTTCGGGCCACCCCACAATAAAACTCACTCTTTGTGAAACAGGCATCTTGCCTGTTCATAAAAATAGTGCAAAATGTAAGTTCCTACCTACATTATATTACCAATTATCAATGCCCAATGCCCAATGCCCAATTACCAATTACCAATTACCAATTCCCAATTCCCAATTACCAATTAACAATTACCATTTTATTAATTGTGCATCTTGATTGAAAAACTTCCGCGACAATCCCTCAGTCAACAGCAGAGTTGCAATTACAGTTGCCAGCGCTAACACAAACATAATCAAAATCTGGTAAGATGCTGCATCGAGAGGACTGACACCGCTCAGCATTTGACCTGTCATCATTCCTGGTAAAGTTACGATTCCTACCACCGTCATTGTATTTAAGAGCGGGATTAATCCAGCTTTAATCGCGTCTTTGCGGTACTGTTTTACTGCTTGCTGCGGTGTAGATCCTAAACTTAAATGGGTTTCTATTTCTAACTGGCTGCTATTAACTGTACTCACAAGTCTTTCGCCGGCGATCGCCCCGGAGTTCATGGCATTGCCCAAAATCATACCCGCTAAAGGAATCAGGTATTGCGGTTCGTACCAAGGGTCAGGTTGCAAAATTAGCAAGTTTGTATAGGCGAGAGTCAAGGCCGTACTGATAAAAATTGAACCCCAAACTAAGGGCAGTAAGTTCTTGATTTTTTTGCTGATGCGGTTGCTGGCCACCATGCTAGCTGTTGTCAGCATGATTGCTAAAACTGCTAAAACCAGCCAAGGATTTTTCCCCTCCGGGTCAAAGATGACTGCGAGCACGTACCCGACTAAGATTAGCTGGATCAGGGTGCGCCCCGCCGCGATCGCGATCGCCCCCTCCAATCCCAATCCCTGCCACGCCGAAAGCCCGATCGCGATCGCCACCATCCCCAAAGCCCAACCCAAATCTGTAAAATCTAGCAGAATTAACACCGGCCCACCCTTTCGATAATGTGATTGTTTGCCTGTCCAAATATAAGATATTGCAATAAAGGTTTCTGGAAAACAGTTTTGCTGCAAGAATTTGCTTTGATAATGGTTGAAATTTATGGTGTGAAGAGTGAATAATGTTCCCCCCCTCGACTTAACCCGCCAATACGCCCAGATTGGCGACGAGATAACCGCTGCGGTGCAAAAAGTGCTAGCCTCTGGCGGCTACGTAGGCGGCCCGGCCGTGAAGAGTTTTGAACGAGAGTTCGCCGACTACATCGGCGTTTCCGAGTGCGTTGGCTGCAACTCCGGCACCGATGCCCTGATTTTGGCGTTGCGAGCTCTCAAAATTGGCCCCGGCGATGAAGTGATTACCACTCCTTTTACCTTTTTTGCTTCGGCTGAGACAATTAGCGCCGTCGGTGCGACTCCAGTATTTGTCGATATTGACAGCGAGACTTTTAATCTGGATGTCGAACTCCTCGAAGCGGCAATTACCGACAAAACCAAGGCAATTATGCCCGTCCACATCTTCGGCCAACCGATAGACATGACTCGGTTGATGGAAATTGCGACTCGGCACAATTTAGCCGTAATTGAAGATTGCGCCCAATCTGTCGGGGCCCAGTGGCAGTCTCGAAAAGTCGGCAGCATTGGTCATATTGGCTGCTTCAGTTTTTATCCGACCAAAAACTTAGGCGCTTGCGGTGACGGTGGGGCGGTGACGACAAATGATCCAGCCCTCGCAGCTTCGATGCGAGTGCTCAAAGAACACGGACAGTCTTCTAGATATTTCTACGAAGAAATCGGGTACAACAGCCGTTTAGATGCCCTGCAAGCGGTGATTCTCAGCATTAAATTGCGGTATCTCGACAGTTGGAACGCCCAGCGGCAGGAGAAAGCGGCACTTTACAGCGAATTTCTCTCCCGCGTGCCCGGAGTTGCCGTCCCCAAAGAATTGCCGGAAGCAAAAGGAGTTTGGAATCAATACACGATCAGGCTGACAAGTCCAGAAGACGCGCAAAATCCCTCTAGCAATTTCCGGGACTTGGTGCGGGCTCAGTTGCAGGAAGCTGGCATCGGTTCGATGGTTTACTATCCGTTACCTTTGCACCTGCAACCTGTTTACAAATCTTTGGGCTATGTTGTCGGTCAATTGCCACAGGCTGAGCAAGTTTGTCGCGAAGTCTTGTCTTTGCCGATGTTCCCGGAACTGTCGAGGGATCAACAAGAGCGGACGATTTATGGTCTGAAAGATTGCTTGGCAAAGGCCGATCGCATCCGGTAGCTTTGGTGCGATGGCATCAGCGAGGGAAATGCAGGAGGAGAAAAGAATTGCAGGGTTGCATTGCTGTGAGAATGTGCAGGGTTCAGGGAGAGCTGTTAAGTATTTTGACCGATCACTTGTACTTTTATGTACTATATTTAATGAAAAGAAACAAATTTAGGCTAGCAATCCGCCTCGAACGGGTGCATTTTCCGCTCGCCTAAACCTTGCAGTGCGATCGGTCAATGATGAAGAAGGAAGAAGGAAGAGGGAAGAGGGAAGAACGAAGAACGAAGAACGAAGAATAAATAATAAATAATATTTGAACTTTCGACTTCCAATCCCCGATGCCCGATGCCTGATGCCTAATGCCCGATGCCCGATGGCCGATGCCCAATTCTCAATTTAACCTGTAATTTTCAGAAGATAAGAGGAAAATAAACGAGTGCCTCAGTATCAATTCACTCAGGCTAGACGCTACGATCCACAAGCGATCGCTCAGTATTACCGCAAACGTCCTTGGAAAGCAATTTGGCGCGCAATTACCGTTATTTGGTCTTTTGCGGGCTTTGTTCTGGGGATGCTGTGGGACAGTTGGCAGCACGAAGTCGCAGCACACCAGCCGGAACGGGCCACCCACCTGCGACAAATACTCACTCGCTTGGGCCCCACTTTCATTAAAGTCGGCCAAGCCCTTTCTACCAGACCGGATTTGATCCGCAAAGACTTTCTCGAAGAATTGATCAAACTTCAGGATCAATTGCCGCCCTTTGACTCCGTGCGCGCTTTCGAGATTATTGAAGCGGAACTCGATCGCAAAATTAGCGAAACCTATAGCGAAATCTCTCCCGAACCTGTCGCTGCGGCAAGTCTCGGTCAAGTCTACCGAGCTCGCCTCCTCACCGGGGAAGCAGTAGCAGTCAAGGTTCAGCGACCGAATTTGCTGCCAGTCTTGAGCCTGGATCTTTATTTAATGCGCTGGGCCGCTGGATGGTTGGGCCCCTTGTTGCCGCTGAATCTCGGTCACGACCTTTGTTTGATCGTCGATGAATTCGGTATCAAATTGTTCGAGGAAATTGATTATATCAATGAAGGCCGCAACGCCGAGAAATTTGCGACAAATTTTGCCGACGACCCGACAGTAAAAGTTCCGAGCATTTACTGGCGTTATACTTCAAATTGCGTTCTGACTCTTGAATGGATTGACGGCATCAAGCTGACAGATATGGAAAGTGTTAAAGCCGCAGGTTTGGATACCGATAGTTTAATTGAAGTCGGAGTCCGCAGCGGTTTGCGGCAGTTGCTGGAACACGGATTTTTTCACGCTGACCCCCATCCGGGAAATCTGTTTGCCTTAGCGGACGGCCGCATGGCTTACATTGATTTTGGGATGATGGATCAGATGGAAGAAACAACTAAAGAAACTTTGGTTGATTCTGTCGTTCATTTGATCAACAAAGATTACTTACAATTAGCGAAGGATTTTGTCAAACTTGGCTTTTTGACTCCAGATACAGATATTATGCCGATCGTCCCGGCGTTGGAATCTGTACTGGGTGATATCGTCGGCGAAAAGGTGTCAGATTTTAACTTCAAAACGATTACAGACCAGTTTTCGGAGTTGATGTACGATTATCCTTTCCGGGTGCCGGCGAAATTTGCCTTAATTATTCGCTCTCTGGTGACAGAAGAAGGCTTAGCCCTGACGCTGAATCCCGATTTCAAGATAGTCGAGGTGGCGTATCCTTATGTAGCGCGGCGTTTGTTGAACGGAGAATCTCCGGCACTGCGGCGGCGTCTGATTGAGGTATTATTCAAAGATGGCAAATTCCAGTGGAACAGGTTAGAGGACATGATCGCGATCGCCCGATCGGATCGCAGTTTCGACTTGCTCCCCACAGCACAACTAGGCTTGCAATTTTTGCTGTCAGAGGAAGGGTCGTTTTTGAGACGCCAGCTAATGTTAGCTTTGATTGAGGACGATCGAATCCACACCGAAGAAGTTCGCAGCCTGTGGAACTTAGTCAAGGAAGATTTGCAGCCCGGTCGCCTGTTCAACGTTGCTCTAGGCGCTTTGACGGACTTTTCCACAGCAGGAGCAGCCGCGCTAACTCGATTTTAATTAGAAGGAAGAAGGAAGTTCGGCAACGGATTCTGTAACGGATGTAACGGATGTAACGGATGTCAGGAAGAAGGAAGAGGGAAGAAGGCAGAAGGCAGAAGGAAGAAAAATAATTCTACTCTTGCCCATTCCCAATTCCCAATTCCCAATTCCCAATTCCCCATTCCCCATTCCCAATTCCCCATTCCCCATTCCCAAATTCCAATTACCAAAATTAAGGAATTATTCGTGTATTATTTTCCAGAACCTCCCTATTTTTTAATGTCGGCTGGATTACTAGCAGGTATGGCCTCCGGCGTAGCATTTGAAGCAACTCTCAAACAATCCGTACAACAGTGGTCTAAAAATCGTTCTACTCGCACTTTGGCTAACCTGCCAAGGCTGCAATTGGTCATACCTTTTCTGGGAATGGCGGGCGGTATTTGCGTATTTTTAGCTTCTGGGATGGAGATTTTTGGCTTCCCAAAACTACTTTCTTATGCCCTAGCTTTGCCGCTGACGGTACTCACGGGCTGGCTAGTTTGGACTCAGCTAGGTAAGCTTTTGATCGAGTTAGAACGCGGAGGTTCCCAAGCGCTGGATCTGGATTCTTTTGAACAATGAAAGTTAACTATCAACCTCTTTTGTTGTGAAAAGCGAAGGGGTTGATAGTTCTCTAAGATCATCCTATTTGATACTTTTTGAACCGCAGAGAACGCAGAGAACGCAGAGGAAGAGAAAAAAGATGATGATGACAACTTAGGAAATAACTTGTGTAAAAAGTTTTAAATCTAAAATCTAAAATCTAAAATCGAATGAGTATTTTAATTGTTACGGGTGCGGCGGGATTTATTGGTTCTAACTTAGTAGAAACTCTTTTAAATCGAGGGGAGACGGTGATCGGTGTTGATGAGTTCAACGATTATTACGATCCGGGTCTCAAGCGCAAGAATATTGCACGATTTGAAAAGTATCCGGGTTTTGAATTGGTGGAAGGGGATATTTTGTCTCTAAATTGGCGAGGTCTTTTATCAGATGTTAAGGTAATATTTCATCAGGCGGCGCAAGCAGGAGTTCGTGCTAGCTGGGGCGACGGTTTTCGCAGCTATACCGAACGAAATATTAACAGCACTCAAGTATTGTTAGAAGCGGCAAAAGATGCGCCCAGATTGCAAAAGTTTGTCTATGCTTCTTCTTCTTCAATTTACGGAAATGCTGAAGCTTTCCCGACGAGTGAAAATGCTTGTCCGCAGCCGGTTTCTCCCTACGGAATTACGAAATTAGCCGGTGAACGTTTGTGCGGGCTTTATTACAAAAATTTTGGCCTTCCGACTACTTCGCTGCGCTATTTTACTGTTTACGGGCCGAGACAGCGCCCCGATATGGCTTTTCACAAGTTTTTTAAGTCGATTTTGTTTGACGAGGCGATTTCTATTTTCGGGGACGGATTGCAAACGCGGGATTTTACGTTTATCAGCGATTGTGTTGCTGCGAATTTAGCGGCGGCTGAGGTTCCAGAAGCTGCGGGAGAAGTTTTTAATATTGGTGGGGGAAGTCGGGTAGTTTTAAAAGAAGTTATTGATACAATAGAGAGAATTGTCGATCGACCTATTCGGATAGATTTTACTGAAGCTGCGAGGGGAGACGCGCGGCACACTAGCGCGGATGTGTCTAAAGCCAAGAAAATCTTAGGTTATCAGCCGCAGGTTGCTTTAGAAGAAGGTTTAAGGCGCGAATGGGAGTGGATTCAGTCTTTGTACAGTTAGAGTACAGTTAGATGCTATCTATCCCTGAAATTCCGCAACTTAAATTGAACATTATTAACTTTTTGAATTCCCCAACTTTTGAGATTTCTCTGCAAGCGAAATGCTGCAATCCTACCATTATTTTTTATTATAAAAAATCGCACTTTTTGTGATTAGTAATGGCTTCGATAATTTTATTCAAAACTTTTTTAGAATCCGTCATTGTACTGAGCCAATAACTGCCTGAATGTTGCCGATGATAATAACTTAAATTACTCACCGCATACAAGCTGCCGCCACTTTTTAACCACAAATAATTGAAAGCGGCGACATCGGAAGCTTGCACGCAAATATCTTGATGCTCCTCGGCACAATCAAGGTATTTATGTACATTGACGAAGTAGTTGCCGTCATTAATAAAATTGCGAAATAATTTAGGATTGGGATTACTTAGAATTAATTCTCGTGCTTTTTCAATATTAATTTCTATGTCCGAGAATAATTTAAAATTAAAGTAGGGATTGGCAGATGTCGGACAATAAATTAGCTTAGGATTCCATGCAGTTATGTGGTAGATTCTATCGACATAAGTTTCGCTCAAGGCATTGTCAGAGTCAAGAATAATTGCCCAGTCATTTTTGCAGTGGGAAATAGCCCTAATTTTGCTTTTATACGCACCAAAATTTTGCTCACCTCTGCGGATAGAAATCTTAGGTGACAAGTTTGCTATATTTGCTTGCATCCTAGAAAACTCTTCCGGGGAGGAAGCATCATCGTAAATAATAATATCATCAATCCGATCGTCATACAAAGCATTGCACAATGCACCTACAACCAAACTAGAACGGTTAAAATGGGTAATAGCTAGAGATATTTTACTTCTGTTAGCCACAGACGGGCGCCGAATTGAAATTAAGCGAACGCCTAGAGGGCTTGTCCGCAAGTCCATCAGAATTTTGTAATACTGTTGATAAACTTTATTTCCGAGTTGTAAACTGCTAATTTTTCGGGCAGCTTTTCGCAAAATATTCATTTCTGTATTTGCCAATCTATACCTAAAGTTGATATTTTTTTGCCTGACAAAGGTTTTGGCATTTCTGTATCCGCGCACTAGCCAACTTGGGGATTTGAGTTTGGGGCATTTTTCCGGCGACTTCAAATAACGGTAATGCAGAAATACATCTCGGTAGGGAATCTCCACATCTTCACCAGCGCACAATTGATTAATTTTGGTAGCCGAAATACTCATGTAGTGCAAGTAAGTCAACCGTCGTCCTTTATCATATAGAACATAATCTCTCACATCAAATTCAGAAGACCAATGATTCCCCGTCACCTGTTCGGGTTGAGCATATGCAAAGTTGTAAAAAGAGATTTTGCTGCGGGCGACTAAATAGTTAAGTAAAGATTGGTCAGCGCCCCGCACAGACATAATTTCCGCTTCTCCTGATGTTAATTTATCTATAAATTGAGAGCAATTATTTCGATTGAAAACCCCGGCTTTTGACGCAAACCAACCCGCACAAAAAGTATGAGATTGCAGTTTGTCAATATTTAAAATTTGAGGTAATTTTGGGGAGGACAAATCAAATATATAATTGAGGTCGGATTTGTATTGAAAATCGTTTGCTACCCAATCAAAATCATCAAGCTTTTGATAAATATAATCTAGAGAACCCATTAACAGAGTGTCTGCGTCAAAATAGATAAATTTATCAAAAGGGCCGTCGAAACAACATAATTTTCGGTGCATTTCCAAACATTGAACAGGTTTCAAACCTTGAGATTGCCAAACTTTTTGAGCTTTTGCATGAGTTTTCCAAACTTGAGTCGCAAAGTCTTCCCAGAAAATGATTGAATCGGTATTTTCAAACAGGGTGACATGAGGACGAGTTGCAATTTCTACTTGCACTTTTTTCAGTCGATTATCATAGGGAATGATACAAACAGGAATGTTTTTTGCCCCGTTGACTTCGAGACTGTTTAATAAAGCGACTAAGTGGTCGAACACAACATCGTTTGCTAGAATATAAATGCCATCAGTCATAGTTTTTTAGTTAATAAGTAACCCAGCGCATATATATTTCTTTTTAGGTGCGGGCAAGATGCCCACACCACAAGAAATAAAATTTATTGATGGTGGAACAGGCATCTTGCCTGTTCTTCAAAGCTTGTTTGGTGTCAAAAACACAACAAAATTTATGAATTGTGGAACAGGCATCTTGCCTGTTCTTCAAAGCTTGTTGATAATGATACAACATATGAGCTTATCCTCACCTACTGAAAGCCCGAAATATTTTTTGCACTAAATTTGGTTTTTCCTCATTGAGATAACGATAATGTTTCCAAAGTTTCCAATAAGGACTACCCGATTTAATTGGTATTCCAGCCCAGTGAATATATTTTAACCTTTTGCCTTTGTCATAAAGAACATAATCTCTTTCTTGAAAATGCTTGGAACCAGCCCAGCTTCCAGGTTCGGTTGCTGAATCTTTAACAAGATTGCAGCGCTTGGGAATCAGTTTAAGAATGATATAATTTAGTATAGGTTGGTCTGTGACATTTTGAGTAAAGTCAAAATATTCTCGATGCTGCGAACATTCTAGCAAAATTTCATACATTTGCGCTTCTGTAATAGTTCCTTTTCGGGAAGCCAAAAAACCGCTGTTGAATACATCTTGAAGCTGTGAGTCTGTAAAAATATTTTGTTCTTTTACAAGTGGTGAAAATATATTTCGCAGTTTTTCGCTGAGGTGGTGGTAGTCGCAGCACAAAAAGTCTACTTCTGATAGTTTGTTTAAGTTGGCTGCGATGTCTTCAAAGACGATGATATCGGTATCGATGTACAGAAATTCGTCCAGGGGGCCAAACCAGGCGGCGAGTTTTCGCATTTTGTTGGGGAGGGCTAAAAAGTTACGATCGAACGTTTGGCCAATTTCTCTGGTAAACTGTTCCACAAACTCCAGATTTGGGAACAATCGCACCCCGTGGAGACGGCTGAGTGCGGCTGCCACTTGCTGATAATTGTCGTCGAAGGGAATCAGAAAAATTGGTACTTGACAATTATACAGACGTATGCTGTTTAAAAGGGCGATCGCACTTTCGATCACCTTATCATTCGCAACAATATAAATACCGCGACTCATACATTTATCCTCAACCTTCTCAACACTCTTTTTAACAAATTCGCCCCAGAAACCTCAGTATAAGACTTTAGCGGTTGGGAAAAAACCGGGCGCTTGGAGGGTTCGCGGAGATAGCGGTAATGCAGGAACAAATCGCGATAGGGAAACTCAATATTTTCGCCCGCACAAACTCTCCGAATTAAATCCGGCTGCACACCAATATAATGAATGTAAGTAAGTCGGTTTCCCTTGTCGTACAAAATCTGATCTTGCTCTTCAAAATGTTTAGAAGTGACGCTACACCCAGTTTTTTCGCCATCCGGGAGGCTATAAGCAAAATTATAGCTATTCATCCCCGTTTTCATCACCATATAATTGAGCAACGGCTGTTCTCCCGCACCTTCATAGAGAATTTCCGCCTCGCCCGATTGCAGTTGAGCTAACAGCCATTCTCTAGTATATTGCTCAAACAATCCTTGCTTACTGCCGTAAAATCCCGAACAAAATATTTCCGACTCGATCCGATTTTGCTCAAAAATTTCGAGGAGTTTTGGTGACTGAATATTGTATACTTTAGTTGGGTCGCGCAATTGAAAATCATAAACCACAAAATCCGATTCCTCTAACTTCTGAAAAACCGCATCAAGGGAATTCATCACCAAAGTATCCGCATCCATATAGATAAACTTTTCAAACGGGCCGTCGAAAGCGCAAAAGCGCCGATGTGCGCCGTAAAGCCGGAATTTTTTGCGGTTCAAACGCTCTGGCGCGGCTGCTTGCATGAATTTATCCCATCGCTGAATAGATGCGCTATCTTCATAAATAAAGACGTTGGGACGGTTAACAATTTCAGCTTGGATTTGCTGTATCTGCTCGTCGAAAGGATAAATACAGACAGGAGTATTTGAGCCTAAGATCACTTCAATACTGTTGAGCAAGGCAATTAGTTGGTCGTAAACTGTATCGTTGGCTAGCGTGCAAATTCCATTCATATCTATAGTCTCGCGAAGGCGGACTTTGTTTGTGTCGTTGCGGTTTCAACCGCCGAATCATTTAGTAAAATGGTAGAGAAGGGCGAGCCCGGGTGACTACAGCACAGAACCGAAAACCGGAGACTACGCCAGATCCACAGCTAGGCGAAAACCGATCTTCCTGCGGCGACCGCCCGCCGAAAGCCAGTTACGATCGGCACTGCGACAATTGACCGCATAGTTGTCCCAGGAACCGCCACGCAGCATACGGTATTCAGATGTGCCCGTTTCCCAGCAACTTCCGTCAGTTGGTGCGCCGTTATAGTTTTCGTGCCACCTATCGCTGCACCATTCCCAAACATTGCCGTGCATATCGTACAGTCCAAAGGCATTGGGGGGAAATCTTCCGACATTGGTTGTTTCTTTGCGGGAAAGTCCTTTGGGAGCGTTTGCGTAGGGATAGTATCCGTGATAATTTACTAAATCCGGGGTAATGTTTTCTCCAAAATGAAATTCGGTTGTGGTTTTCGCACGACAGGCGTATTCCCATTCTGCTTCACTCAGGAGGCGATATTTTTTCCCGTTTTTTTGCGAGACTTTGGCACAGAATTCGACGACCTGATCCCACGATACATTTTCTACACAACGTTTTTCACCTTTGAAACCCGATGGGTTGTTTCCCATTACTGCTTCCCACTGTGCTTGGGTGATGGGGTATTTGCCTGCAAAAAAAGTTGGTACCGTGACTAGATGCTGCGGATTTTCGTAATCATATCGTCCTTCTTCACTTTTAGGCGAACCCATCATAAATGTGCCTCCGGGAATATAAACCATTTCCAGCACAACTCCATTCCCTAAGTCTTCGGCGAAGAAGTGAGCATAATAACGGCAGCGACTGTTTTCTTTTCCTTTAGCATTTACTGTTATCGCATCAAAGTCAAAAGTAGGAAAATATTTTTGTAACTGCTGTTTTATATTTGGTTCATCTCTATCCTTCAGCACCAAAAAGGCTGCCAACTTCACCTGCCACGATTCATCTTGCAGTGCTCCAACGATCAAATCTAAACCAACATCTCCATATCTGATTGCTTCAGACAGTGCAGCAATTTTCACCTCGACAATCGGTGAATCCAAACGACTCTTAACGCCGGGAATGCCGCCTAAAACAGCCGCACCCAATGGCACTTGAGATTCACCGCCCTTGACGGCATCGTATTCTCTCGGTTGATTTTGGTTTTCTGTCATTGCGCTATTTCCTAAGATACAAAGTTAGACAGCCAATTGAGCAGGTTCAATTCGTGGAGAATGATTTGTCTAGCTTCAGCAATTTTATCCCTCGCTTCATGCCAATAATCCGCAGTAGCTACAACCTCTTTAATAAATTCTACTCCTTTCTCATCCAGACTGGGAAGCCGCAGAAAACTCCCCGCCGGCAACAACTTATCCGCCGCCGAACCGCCGTAATAAATTGGCAAACACCAAGCTAACAAAGCATCCCAAAGCTTCTCGCTGACATACCAATCGTTTTCCGCATAATTTTCAATAGCTAAGTTGTAATAGTATGGTGCGACGGCGTGCCATTTATTGTTCACAGTGCCGTTTCCATTCGCCCAAGTTGGCAAGTTTCGCCCGTAAAGGTCAAAATTTAATTCTCGTTCTTGCAGCAATTTGATAAAGTCTAATCTGTGGCGGTGATTGGAGGTGCGGCTAACACCTGAAGTAATCCAAGAACAGGATTTAGTTTTCGGCGGCGCAGGCATTTCATCTAGTTCTCGAAAGGAGTTAGAGTGATACCAAATCGCGGGCATATAATCGGGTTTTGGTGCGAAGTCGTCGGGCCCGGAAACGTAACCGCAATAAAGTTTGGCTTGTTCGTAGTTGGCTTTGGTAATCTCAATAACTTCTGGTAATGGTGGCTCGCGGATTAGGTAAATTATGCGTTCCTTGGGGACACCGCGCAATTTTTCTTGAATGTTGTTTTCTTGGTTTTGATGTCTGTAGTGGCGGATTTTATCGACCCACGATAGTTTTTTTGGCGGTTGGGGAAAGTCGAATTGATACATGAGTAAAAAGTCTGGTTCTGGGTGGTTGGCTAGCATTTGAATGTTTCCCCAGTCTCCGAAGTTCTGGGGGGTTTGTTGCCACAGCCAGTCGCTTTGATTCATCCCTGGATAGGTGGTGATTGTGCCGATAATTTTTTGGTTCATATCTAATAATAAATCTGATTTTTGCGTGTGGGCTGGTTTATGAGATTATTAATTTTAGGCGATGATTGTTGGTAAAACCCGCCCCGGAGGATTTTAAAATTATCGGATGAGGATTAATGAATGATTTGCGATCGCACTTTGTCATCCACATAACTCAAAATTTTCTCTATCCTATTTTCCCACGAAAACTGCTTGACAAAATTCAATGTTTCTGCATAACCTTCGCTTTTCCTCGGATATTTGGTTAAACTATCTCGAATGCTTTGCGCGAACTGGTGCGGGTTATCCGGTTCGCACCAAGTTGCTGCTATATTTCCCGATTTAAATTCCATTAAAGAGGCAATCTCCGTCGCTACAATCGGAGTTCCTGATGCCATGTAATCAAAGAATTTTAAAGGAGATGTGAATGTCGCGGCTTCTGTCAAACAGTGCGGGTGAGTCAAAACATCGGCTGCTTGCAGCAAGCTAGCCAGTTGATTTTGAGGCAGGTAGCCGAGAAATTTAATGTTGTTAACTTGCTTGGATTTGGCTAACTGCTGGTATGCTGTTACTTGGGATGAATCACCGCCCGCGATCGCAAATTGAACCAGCGGCAATTCCTTAGCCACATCCACCAACATATCGACACCTTTAAACGGGTAAAGTCCGCCTGCATAAACTGCTAAATGCTGTCTGTCATCTTCTAATAATTGCTGTCGCCAATTCTGGGCTGCTTCTGTTTGTCTCGCGAGAAACAAATGGTTAAAACCGTTGTGCAGCGTAATTACTTTTTCCGGCGGCATCCCATTCAAAATCATGCTGTCTCGCACTGTATCGGCCACAGTTACGGAAATCTGAAACAGAGGATTGCGGACAATTTCTGATTCAAATTGCTTGTTTTCATGGTGATGCTGTTCGTAGATAGCGGGAATTCCATTTTTAACTGCTGCTTTGACAAAGTTCCAGTCCCGGCTATGGACAATTTTAGTTGATTTAAGCAGGTGAATCGGTAAATAGTATTTTGATACTATGGTACTCGCACTCGTCCACTTGCTGTCCCAAAGGTCGATCGGCCACGGCATCGGTAAATCTGCTACTTTTAATTTATCTTGAATATTGTAAATTTTGGCAAGTTTGTCATCGGGTTTCCTGGGTTGAAAAGGAAAAAGCCAATCAACCGGATTCAAAGCACTCCAGCCTTTACGGAGGTATACCAAAACTGCTGGATAACCGAGATTTGCTGTGGCATTGGCAGAGTGTGCAACTTGAACTAAGCTTGCTACATTGGGTTGCGGCAAGATATTTCGGGTAAAAAATACATAATATTTGGACATGGTAATTGGTAGTTAGTAATTAGTAATTGTTGACTGTTGACTGTTGACTGTTGACTAATGACTAATGACTAATGACTACTGCCAACTGCCAAATGACTACTTTTTAACGGCCTGACGCTTAATAGTATTTTCTATAAATTCTAAAGTCGTGAAAATATTAGCAGCCGAGTGAAATGATTCTCTGATTAACTCGTCTCTTTCTTCAGGAGAGTCTACCATTTCATCTACTAGCATTTTGAGATAAGCTATCATGGGAGTCAGGCGAGTGCGAATTTCGTAAGAACCTCTAATTAGAGCTTCATCGCGAGCGGTTTCTTCAGCAAATTGCACTGAATACAAGCGAGTGTAGTAACCTCCTTTTGCTAGCAATTCTTCGTGGGAACCAATTTCTACTACTTGTCCGCGATCGATCACGGCGATTTTGTGGGCTTTTTGGACTGTGGAGAGGCGGTGGGCTATTACCAACGTTGTGCGATCGTAGCTCAATTTCTCAATCGCCGCTTGCACGTACCTTTCCGAAACCGTATCCAGCGAACTCGTTGCCTCATCTAAAATTAAGATTTCCGGGTTTTGCAGCAGGGCTCTAGCAATTGAAATTCTCTGACGCTGCCCTCCCGATAAGATCACGCCCCGATCGCCAATTTGAGTATTTAACCCCTCCGGCAATAGTTGGATAAACTCGTAAGCATTCGCTCCCTTCGCCGCTTCCACAATTTCTTCATCAGTCGCTTCGGGCCTAGCGTAAGCAATATTTTCGCGCACTGAAGCATTAAACAAAAACGTATCTTGGCTAACAATACCCATCGCTTGTCTGAGACTTTTCAGATCAAAGTCGCGCAAATTCGTGCCATCGATCGAGATATGACCTTCAGTAGGATCGTAAAATCTCGGCAGTAAATCTGCCAAAGTTGACTTACCAGAACCCGAAGTTCCTACCAAAGCCAAAGTAGTGCCGTGAGGTAGAAATAAATCAATTCCTTGCAAAACTAAATTTTTGTGGTTAGGATAACTAAAAGATATTTTATTAAAATGAATTCCCGATCGCAAATGAGTGTACGGCACTTCACCGTTCACCATAAATGGCTTGTCGTCAGTCCTCAAAAAATTATTAACCACCTCTACACTAGCCGACGTATTAGCAAATTGACTGCGGCCGCTATTTAACTGAGAAATTAAAGGAATCAACCTAAAAAGTACCAATAAGTAGGTTAATAAAATTGTAGCAATAGACTCTATCTCATTCGCAAATATTGTGCGACCTATAAATACAATCAAAATTATAACTATCAAATTAACAACTTCGTTAATTGGGGCGATCGCCGCATAATTTACCTGAGCCTGAAAATCCGCTTGTTCTCGCCTTTGAATTAAATGCTTGATCCGCTGATACTCCCTTTCCTCGTTCCCCGTTGACTTGACCAGCCGAATCCCAGTAATGGTTTCCAGCACCCTAACCGAATAATCTTTCGACATTTCAGAAAGTAGGTGGCCAAAATGCTTGGAACGGTTAATAATATATTGATTTGCCCAAGCAACTAACGCCAGCAAAACTGTAGCTGTCACCGTCAGTTTCCACGAGATAGAAAGTAGCAGACCCACAAAAACCAAAACCGTGATTGAGGTAGTAAACATTCCAATGGCCGTACCAACTGCACTAGCAGTCCGACCAATCTCTCCGCCCAATCTATTAATTAAATCCCCGACTTTAGTTTTAGAGTAAAAATCTAAATCTACTTCTAACAACAACTGCAAGCCGGCTTCTCGCAAATCAAAAGTCAGAGATCGCGTCAGAGAAGTAGCTACTAAAGTATTGATATAACTCGCAACATTTTTAAAAAAAATTGCCAGCACAACCGCCCCGGTCATCAACATTAAACGCTGATTTCCCGGCATTCCCTCAAAGGGATACATCAAAGTTTTAATTAGAGGTGGAGCACCACGCAGCTCGATCGCTTCCTCTAAAAAACTCAAAAGCACTGGTACAATCAGAGTAGTGCTGATACCGTTGAATAAAGCGCCAGAAAAACCCAGCATCACAGTTAATAGAATCCTGCCGGGATATCGTCTGGCAAATTTTAGGAGTAGCTTATTGGCAGACATGAAGCATTCCCAGCTAAACAGTACGGCATCTCAAAATATTCTTGAATAACAGCCAGTTTTTCTTCCTCCATTGAGTAGTTTTAAAATAACATTTACATACCTGCAATTATATCGGAAAGTAGCGGTTTCATTGCTTGAATGCTATATTCTTTTACACATCTTTCACGAGCTTTCATTCCTTGTAAATTAGCCACTGTAAAATTTTGAAATATCCATTGAATTTTTTGTGAAATTTGAGCGGGAGAACTCGGATCGACTAAATAACCCGTTCCCCCTAAAATTGCTGGAATATCCCCCACTCGCGTAGACAAAACAGGCTTAGCCATTGCCATGCCATCTGTCAGCTTAAGCGGAAACTGAGCCACGGCTGTGAGAGTTTCTCGCTGAGGAACAACGACAACATGAGCCGCCGCTACAACGGACGGCATCGTCTCGACTGGAAACCTTGGCAGTTTAACAATCCAACGCCCCCATTGTTTCACAAGTTTATCATCATAATCATCATAAGGACTCCCGCCGACGATCGCTAATCTTAAATCGGGCTCATTTAAATGTTCGAGGGCCATCAAAACATCCTCCACGCCTTTATGAGGTCGCGGTGCCCCCGGAAACATCAAAACTCTATACCCGGACAAGCCGTAACACTGTCTGCTCAATTCAGGATTGTATTTAGCAGGGTCGAACATTGCAGTATCCTTACCATTAGGCAAATATACACCACCAAAACGCTGTTTTAAAAACTCAGTATCAACAGTGACTGCATCAGCATTGTGAATGAGACTTTCCATCCACTTGAGATAGAGGGGATTATCTGGTTCTCTTAATTGACCGTTGTGTTTAAAAATATCTCTATAAAGTTGTTTGAAAGAGGGGCGGTATTTCCATTCATCTCCGCCGTACCAGCTCAGTTCCCAGTCGTCTATATCTAAAATTATAAAGTGGCGAGTCGCCAGTTTTTTTAGCAGTGATAACCCAAAGCTTGTAGGTTTAGGTTTGACTGCATAAATAATATCCCCATCTATTTTTTTCCAAAGTTTTTGAGCATCCATTAAAAACCCCGGATAATTTTTACCCGGTATCGCACATACCGGGATATCTCTGGGAGGAGTAGCATACAATTCCTTGCCAAACTGAAATCCAACAACTTCTACATCACATTTAAGCTCTATCAAGACTTGAGCTAATAAAAAAGCACGAATTGCACCTCCTCCTGACAAATCGCTCACTACTAATGAAACTTTCACTGAGTATTTTGTTTAAAACATTTGTTTAATTTTCCTGCTTAACCGAGCTTTTGTCAAGGCGACGGGGACCCACGCACTCCCGACCACAGCAACCAGGTTTTTAACCAGGGCAAAGGGCAGCAACGCGTCTTTTGGTAAAAAAAACACAATAATGAACCCAAGACTGTTATTCCAGCCAGCAATAATTATTCTAGGTAAATTTTCGGATATGTTGAGGCTAATTTTTTTAATTTGGGGCTGAATTTTGTGGCTTTTGATCCAGTTTGCCAACACACTTTAATTATTTTAAACGCCAGGGATTGTTAAGTTGATTTGGTAAAAATATTTTAGCCGTGCGATCGACTATTCTAGTAAAGAGCGATCGCGTCACGTTCTTGGCGTACTGAGGGCGGTAAGGATAAGTGCAGTGCATTACTTTGATGGGTTTGTCGATCGTATAAACATCTTTCCACTTATCCAAGTAGTTGTAAACCGGGGACAAAGTTGTCATTTTCGGTTTCACTGATTCAACAGCAGCCGCAAATGCGCCCTGGTCTTTTAACAGTAGCACATTTTGATGCGCCACTACCATCTCGAAATATTTCTTAAAGTTTGTGAACAATTCCTGAGTTTTACTGCTTTTCGTAAAAGCGATAAATCCGCCATTGTATTGAATGCTATTTTCATGTAGCGGCAACCCGACCGACTGCAAAGTTGACAGAATATCCTGCTTGACTCTTAATAAATTTGCCGCTTTAGCAATCGCAGGCTGCACATCTTCCGTCACCAACAAATCCACCCCGTCAAGGAAATCAAAAACCTCATCTATTGGCGACAGCAAACAAATATCGCAATCCATATAAATAGTTTTCTCAAACAGAGATTCCTGGTACAAAGCCAGCTTAGCTAGCCGCGACGCTAAAACAGGATTTTCGTGTTTCGGTGCGGCCTGCAATCTCACATTTCCAAACACCAAAAGTAAGGGATATAAAAATCGCGGTACTCTATCTATTAAAATAATAATTGGTTCGCGGTGAAACTTCCTTACTGAAGCTAGAAAATGTATGCAGTCTTGAAATGAATACAATCCAATTAAAATGGTGATAAATCCTCTATCCATATCTTTTCTCTAGCGATAGTAAAATTTGAAATTTAATAAAGCAATTAACTGTGTTTTTAATAACCGATAGAGATATTGCCAATGCTCAAACTGCAATTTATCCCCAACTTTATCCCAAAAGGTTCTTACTTGATTTTTTGGCCAGTCCCAATGAGCAAAAGAATGCTCCATAATTTGAGCGAGTTCCTGCCACCCGTCATTACGAATATTCCACCCAACTTTAGCAGTTGCTAACCCAATGGGATTACCGTCTTTTGTTTTGACTTTTTGCACTTCAAAAAATCTTCCAATCTTTCCCCATTCTTGAATAAACTGAATTTCTTTCCCATTGTCTCTCGCAACTACGAACAAATTTTCTTGAATAAAGCTTACATTATTCACTGAAATTTTTAGCTTTTTTGCTAATTTATGAATTGCCTCTTTTCTCCCCGGCAATGATTGATTTGGTGGATGTTCTAGAATGGGAACAAACCCTTTACAAGTAATTCCTGACATCCATTCTATCTCCGGCACTTTTCCTATGATTCTTGTATCTGCATCCACAAAGATTGTCACTCGGCATAATTCTAAGGCTTTTTTTAGTGCAAATCGTTTATCGTTATAACAATAATCTACACCTTCGCGACTTTTTTTAAAGGCGAAAACATTCGTCAAATTTTGAAAGTCCTTTGGGTAGTCAGTACAAACAACTAGCATCGTCCCTAGAGAATAAGTTTCTAAGTCTGCTGCTAGCTGTTTGGCTAATTCGCGATACTTTTCCCCAAAAGCTAAGGTGCAAAAACAAAAATCTTTGTGACTGTTTAACATTATTTTTGATTCAATTTTTGCACTTGCTTTATTTGAGTTTATGCTAACTGTGGCGTTTTTGGTGCCACTGCCAAGCATGGGAGATAATATCTTTGATGTCTGGATATTCAGGAGACCAACCCAAGGTTTCGATCGCCTTTTTGCTGCTACCAACTAAAGCAGGAGGGTCGCCCGGACGCCGATCGCACTCAACAGCCTTAATCTCTTTTCCCGTCACTTGGCGAGCCGCTTCTATCACCTCTTTCACCGAAAACCCGCCGCCATTGCCCAAATTAAAGAAATCAGATTTGCCACCATTTAGCAAATATTCTAATCCTAAAATATGAGCCGATGCCAAATCGTTAACGTGAATGTAATCCCGGATGCAAGTACCGTCAGGAGTATCGTAATCCGTGCCAAAAATCGTGATCGAATCTCGTTTACCCAAAGCAGCGAACAATACCAGCGGGATTAGGTGAGTTTCTGGATTGTGATCCTCTCCTAACAACCCGTTAGGGTCAGCCCCAGCCGCGTTAAAATAGCGGAAACAAACAGACTTGAAATCATACGCAGCGTCAAAATCCGACAAAATCCGTTCTACCATTAACTTAGTAGCACCGTAGGGATTGATCGGGTTTTGTGGGTGGTCTTCTGTGAGCGGAATTTTCTGCGGTACGCCGTAAGTCGCGCAAGTAGAAGAAAACACAAATTTCTTCACGTCAGCAGCGATCATTGCTTCCAAAAGCGTAATAGTGCCGATGACATTGTTGCGATAATATTTAGCTGGGTCGGTAACAGATTCGCCCACGTAAGCGTATGCAGAAAAGTGCATTACCGCATCAATTTTGTGCGTAGCAAACAGGTTATCGAGAAGAGTGCGATCGTTCGTATCGCCAACTACTAACTCCACCTGCAAAGCCTGATCTACTAAATCTCTGTGACCGTAAACTAAATTATCCAAAATCACCACACCGTAACCGGCGTTTTTCAGCGCTAATACCGCGTGAGAGCCAATATATCCAGCTCCGCCCGTCACCAAAATAGTTGGTTTTTCTGCACTCATTTTATTCTGCCTGTTTTTGTAGCTGGGATTGCCAAGAGCCTTGTTAATTTGAGACTTCCACAACTGACGCTTTCACACTCCGCGTGAGCCGGAGAATTAAAGCGAAATATATAGGCTTTGCTGTGCGGAACGGGACGATCGCACTCCTAAAAAACGCTTTTTACACTCCAGATAGATGCTGAATGTGCAAGTCTTTGTGTTCAATCGATAAACTTGAGGCGACCAATTAGGATATAATCAAATATTCGATTAATCTGATGTCGATCCTCTTCTGAAATTTTATCATCTGACAGGATAGCCGAAGTCAAAACTAAATGTTCCCTGCGAGTGATCTTGCCAGACGCTACAATCCGATCGACTTTTTGAGAAATTGTTAAGTTCGATTTGTTGTGAGATGTTCGCATTTATTCGATCGCTTTTATGCCAAAATAGTTAAAGCCGATTGCAGTTCTTGACTCAAAAATTATGCGTACCCGACCGCACATCAATTTGCTCAACAGCAGAAATAACGTATTAGAAACGTATTAGAAACGTATTAGAAACGTATCAGAGTTTTACTTCCCAAGATAGATATGCAGACTTAATAAATCTGCAATCAGCCTTCGGATAGCGTTCAGACTAAATTAATTATATAATATTTTTCCGAGAGAGGCACTTTTCTATGCACGTTTATCGGCTTCCGGTACTGTCCGACAATTACATTTTCTTGCTACACGACCCCGATAGCCACACAGCAGCCGTGGTCGATCCAGCACGATCGCAGCCAGTATTAGAGCAACTGCAAGCACTCGGAGCCGAATTAACCGCAATTTTCAATACCCACCACCACAACGACCACATAGGCGGCAATCAGGAACTGATCGATCGCTTTCCCCAAATTAAAGTTTACGGTGGTGCAGAAGACCGAGGCAGAATTCCCGGACAGCAAGTATTTTTACAAGCGGGCGATCGAGTTTCTTTCGCCAACAGAACCGCCGAAGTCTTCTTCCTACCCGGCCACACAAAAGCTCACATCGCCTACTATTTCCCCCCCAGCAACCCCAGCGAAATCGGCGAATTGTTCTGCGGCGACACCTTATTTGCTGGAGGCTGCGGCAGGCTGAAAGAAGGCACTCCCGCCCAAATGTTAGCCTCTCTGGGGCAACTGCGAAACTTGCCCGATAGTACGAGAGTCTGGTGCGCCCACGAATACACGCTGAACAACCTGCAATTTGCCTTGAGTGTGGATGGCGACAATCCCGATTTACAGCAGCGCTTCGCCGAAGTCAAGGAAGCGCGCAGTCGATCGCAACCTACAATACCATCATCGATCGGCCTCGAAAAAAGCACAAACCCATTTTTGCGCTGGGATTTTCCCAAGATCCAATCAGCCACCAACACCCGCGATCCAGTGCAAACCTTCGCTCGATTGCGCGGCATGAAAGACCAATTTTGATCTTAACGTTTTTGTTGTTTCAGGTAACTCTTAAACTTGAGTATCGGTTCGCTCAACCACCTGTCAAGTCTTTGGTATTTCATGTGAAAGCTCGACAGCCCCTTAAACTTATTTGGAATTTTTTCCAGTTCGTCCTTAAACGGTGTCTGAGACAACATATCAAGCCATAATTGATTGGGAGCGGAGCTTTCCCACGGTTTCGGTCTTGACATAAAGTGCATCACTTTACTTGACATATCATCAGTCTTGTGGTTGTTCCATATTTGCTCTAATTGCTTCCACCTTCCCACTAAAACTGAATTTAATGCACCTTGATCGCGATCGCCCCAAACGTGGGTTCTAGCATTTTGGAGCAATTTTTCCGACAGTTGCTCTTCCTCCCAAAGCTTCATGTTGTAAACTAAAACACCACTATTGAAATAAGGGTTTAGATCTTGATAATTGTTGGGATTTCCCCAGAAGTTGGCTGCGGCTGCTATCGGCAGAGTTTGAAAATCTAGGTTCCACAGCGGCTTTAAGCTGTCCAGAACGAGCGTATCGCTGTCGAGCCAAATCAGCCTTTCTGTTTCTTTAGTATATTTTCGCGGCTCCAATTTAACGTAAGGAAGTTTAGAACCTGATACCGAAAGAAGTTGGTCGTAATTAGATTGCAATTCTTGCCATTCAATCTGGTATTTGCAGCAATTCTGTAACTGTTCCTTTTGCGGTGAATATATCCTGGTAGATACAACACTAATTTTGACCTGCTCCTCCCCTGATTGGCTAACATTGAGATCTACAGACTTGAGAAGTGCTGCTAACCCAAGAATATAGGTGCGATCGGCGGCTGTGAATATGTGCATAGGATTAAGTTTGTGAGATGAACGGCAAAGGTGGCACAAACATTAGGACTGGAGGAAGCAGGCGACCCTGTATTGAGGTAAATGCGATCGCCCATTTACCGTTGAGACCAACAAAATCTTGCCTAAATTTCCGGTTACATTTACACAAACAAACGGGGTTCCTAAGTAGGTAGGCGCAAATAAAGTTTACAATGTAACAGAATGTAAGGCGGGCGTAACAAGAGCGATTGCTTCGTTTCACTTGCTGCGAGAGAGGAGTTATGTATTTTCGGCGTTGCTTAATGAGGGTATGAAAAAAATAAGTTAAAAATCCATAAGCTTTGTAGATACTGGTTTCTAGGATTTGCATATTTAGTCTTTCATACCGTAAATCAGCAACGCCGTATTTTCAAGCTTCATCTACTTATTTATCTGTGTGCAAGTACCATCTGTTCGCACCCGAAAACGAGCAACAGCCATTGGTAATATACAGCAACACGAAAAATAATGAGAGGGACTAACCTGGCATTTGAAACAGCCAGAAAATTCCTCGTCGCCTGTGCTGAATCCCGCAACTGGTTCAGACGTAGGACTCTACGATAAAATAAATTGTCTAGATATCGATATTACCGCAGAACGATCGACATCCATCTTAGGTTTGAAGTGTCACCCGGCTCAAATCAAAAGTTCCTCTGGTTATTTCCCTATTATTGATCGCGATTTGCTTTGCCAAAAGTAAAATGAGCGTTGTTAGAAACCGATGCAAAACCCACGCAATACTGAACCCCAAGCAAAAATCGACCCCTCTGTTTCAACGGATTCTAACAAAGCGTTCTACCCAGCCGCGCCTTTGCCAACTGATGTAGGGATGGTTCTGCAATTGGCAGATGGTAGCATTCAGGGGTGCAATTCTCACGCCCAGGATCTGTTGGGGATGACAGCACAACAGATGCTCTTATGCACTTCAATCAATAGTCGGTGGCAGACTCTGCGTGAAGATGGCTCGGATTTTCCCGGCGAGACACATCCGGCGATGGTGGCGTTGCAAACCGGGCAACCATGCTCAAATGTCATCATGGGCTTTGATCGGCCACAGGGAGAATTGATTTGGTTGACGCTCAATTCTCAACCTTTATTTCAGGGAGATCGATCGACTCCCTATGCAGTAGTAACAACCTTCACTCCTATCGCTCAACCTCAGCCCGAACCAGTCTGTAACGCGCCCGCGCCACAACTGTCAGACACCCTCGAAAGTATTTCGGACGGGTTCTTTGCTTTGGATCGAGACTGGCGATTTACCTACGTCAATTTGCAAGCGGCGCGGTGGCTGAACCGAGCCTCGAAAGATTTGATTGGCAACAGCATTTGGGAAGAGTTTCCCGAAGCTGTGGGCAGTTTGTTTGAACAAGAATATCGCCACGCCACCACCTTCCAAGTTACAGTTAGTTTTGAATCTTTTTATCCGCCGCTCAATGCTTGGTATGCGGTACGAGCCTATCCGATCCCATCGGGGCTTGCCGTTTATTTTCAAGATGTGACTCAGCAGAAGGCGGATCGGGCTGCTTTTATTCAACAAGCGCAAACGGCACACCAACAACTAGCAGAAATCGAGGCGATTTATGCTAGTGCACCGATCGGACTTTGCTTCCTCGATACTGAGTTGCGGTTTGTCCGCATCAACGATCGGCTAGCAGAAATTAACGGAGTTCCAGCCGCCGCCCACATTGGCAAAACATTGCGCGAAATTTTGCCAGAAATGGCAGATGATTTAGAGCCACTTTACCGACAAGTTATTGAAACTAAAGTTCCACTTCAACAGCTCGAACTTCGCAGGACAAACTCAGCACAGCCGGGACTCGAACAGGATTGGCTGTTAAGTCTCTATCCGCTGAAAGCCGAGGACGATCGCGTTTTGGGCGTGAATGTGACGGTGCAGGAAATTACCGATCGCAAAGCTACCCAAAAAGAAATTCGACGGCTCAACCAGGAATTAGAGCGACGAGTCAATGAACTCGAATCGATACTTGATGCTGTACCCGTCGGTATTACGATCGCCCACGACCCCCAGTGTAAAGTAATTCGCGCTAACCGATTTGCCCAGTCGATGTTGATAGTGCCACCCGATACCAATGTTTCTGGAACCGGAGAGCAAGCCGCAGCCCTTCCGTTTAGACGATTCCGCAACGGAGAAGAAATTCCGGGAGAACAACTGCCCATGCAACTAGCCGTGGCTTCGGGCGTCGAAGTGCGAGATGTGGAAATTCAAATGGTGCGATCGGACGGGGTAGCCTTTGATTGGTTGGTGAATGCGGTGCCGTTATTTGACGAGCAGGGTACCGTTCGTGGTTGTGTGGCAGCCTTTATGGATATTAGCGATCGCAAACAAGCTCTTGCTGCTTTGCACCGCTCTGAGGAACGCTATCGCACTTTGTTTGATTGCTTGGACGAAGGCTTTTGCATCATCGAAATGCTGTTTGACGCCAACGAAAAGCCGATCGATTACCGCTTTTTGGAAGTCAATCCTGCCTTTGTGAAACAAACCGGACTCGAACAAGCTACAGGTAAAACGATGCGACAGCTCCTTCCAAATCACGAAAATTATTGGTTTGAGATGTACGGCAAAGTCGCGCTCACGGGGGAGTCCTTGCGCTTTGAGCATGGCTCGGAAGCCATGAACCGCTGGTTTGAGGTTTCGGCGTTCCGCACTCCTGAGCCGCACAGCCGACAAGTCGCCATACTTTTCCAAGAAATCACTGATCGCAAACAATCCGAGAATCGGCTGCGGCAACAGGAAGAGCAACTGCGACTGTTCGTCAAACATTCGCCTGCAGGGGTGGCGATGTTTGACCGCCAGATGCGCTATATGCTGGTGAGCGACCGCTGGCTGTCAATTTACGGGCTCGGCACTCAAAACATTGTGGGCCGATCGCACTACGACATCTTTCCCAATTTGCCCGATCGTTGGAGACAAGTCCACCAGCGCTGTCTGGCGGGAGCAGTTGAAATCTGCCAAGAAGATCAGTTTCCCCGCCCTGATGGCTTAATCGACTGGGTGCGCTGGGAAATTCACCCTTGGCGAACCAACACCAATGAGATTGGCGGCATCATGATTTTTTGCGAAATCATCACCGAGCGCAAAAACGCTGAACTCGCGTTGCAAGCGGCCAACCAACAAGTCAGCAATATTATAGAAAGTATTACCGATGCCTTTATCGCGATCGATTCACAATGGTGCTATACCTACGTTAATTCCACTGCTGAAAAACTGCTTTCTCGATCAAGAGCCGAGTTGTTAGGTCGAGCAATTTGGGAGCTATTCCCCGCCGAGAAAGAATCCAATTCGAGGGTATATCAAGAATTTAATCGAGTCGTTAACGAGCAAGTTTCTGTCAAGTTTGAAGAGTTCTCACCCTCGCTCCAGATATATATAGAAGTGAGCGCCTATCCAGCGGCCGAAGGACTTACGGCTTATTGGAGCGATATTAGCGATCGCAAACGCACTGAAGAAGAACTGCGGCAAAAAAATGCGATTTTGAACGTGATTAACCAGTCAGCACCCACGCCAATTTTTGTCAAAAATCGAGAAGGACGGATTATTTATGCCAATCCAGCCACGCTGGAAATAATGGGCAAATCTGCTTCGGAAGTAATTGGTGGTCGCGATCTGGATTTATACCCAGTAACAGAACTTGCAGTCACAGTCACGGAAAACGATCGGCGTATTATGGAATCCGGCCAAACAGAAGTCCTCGAAGAATCTCACGATGGCATTCGGACATTTCTGGTAATGAAAGCTCCCTACCGCAATCAGGCGGGAGAAGTCATCGGCCTGATTGGCATCTCCAGCGAAATCACAAATCGCAAACGAGCAGAAGTCGCCATGCAAGAACAAACTAAGTTACTGCAAGTCATCATTGACAGCATTGGCGATGGTTTAATTTTGGCAAACCAACAAGGGGAGTTTGTGTTGTTTAACCGAGCCGCCGTAGGAATATTCGGTCAGCTATCGAATGAAAAATCTTGTGAGGAATGGTCGAGCACCTACGGGCTGTTTTTGGCAGACAAAAAAACCCTCTTCCCCGACGATGAACTACCTCTAGCCAGAGCAATCAAAGGTGAATATGTCAATGATGTAGAGGTATTTGTCCGCCGCGAAGATGCCGAAGGTCGCTGGATCAGTATCAGCGGTTATCCGGTAGTTGATACTAGCAGCGAAATCAAAGGCGGAGTGATTGTCTGTCGGGATATCACAGAACGCAAACAAGCCGAAGCCGCGCTGCAAGAAAGCGAAGAACGATTCCGCAATATGGCTAACAATGCTCCTTTTATGGTCTGGGTAACAAACTCCACAGGCTATTGCACTTTCTTGAGCGAAACCTGGTATGACTTCACAGGTCAAAGTGAGGAAACAGGTTTGGGACTGGGTTGGATAAACGCGTTGCATCCAGAAGACCGAGAACAGGTCAAAAACGCCTTTTTGACCGCCAACGAACGCCACGAACTGTACAGCGTGGAATATCGCGTCGGGCGTAAGGATGGCGGATATTCTTGGGCGATGGATGCGGCTGTTCCCAGATTTAGCGAAAGCGGACAATTTGAGGGTTATATCGGCTCTGTAATCGACATTACAGAGCGCAAACAAGTGGAAACCGAGCGCGATATGGTTCTGCAATTAGAACAAACTGCCCGCGCGGAAGCCGAGCGAGCTAACCGGATTAAAGACGAGTTTCTTGCCGTGCTTTCTCACGAATTGCGATCGCCCCTGAATCCGATTTTAGGCTGGTCGCAACTGCTCGTCGGCGGCAAGCTGAACGCGAGTCAAACTGCCAAGGCTTTTGAGACGATCGAGCGCAACGCCAGACTGCAATCTCAATTAATCGAAGACTTGCTTGACGTGTCTCGGATTCTGCAAGGAAAACTCAGATTGAATGTTGCTCCGGTGAATCTGGCAACCATTATCCCGTGTGCCGTGGAAACCGTACAATTAGCAGCCGAAGCTAAAAAAATTCAAATCCAAACAATCTTAAATCCCGATGTCGGGCAAGTTGTCGGCGATACAAGTCGCTTGCAACAAGTTGTCTGGAATTTGCTGTCAAACGCGGTGAAATTCACGCCCGAAGGTGGCAAAGTAGAAGTTCGATTAGGGCAAATCGAACGCCAAGCTCAAATTCAAGTCACAGACACTGGTAAAGGCATTCTTCCCGAGTTCTTGCCTTATGTTTTTGACCATTTCCGACAAGAAGATGGCGCTACAACTCGCAAATTTGGCGGCTTGGGATTGGGATTGGCGATCGTCCGCCAACTGATCGAACTTCACGGCGGGACAGTGTTTGCAGAAAGCGCCGGAGAAGGTCAAGGAGCGACATTTACGGTGAGATTACCGCTATTAAATGATGATTCTAGAAGGCAGGAGGAGCAAGAACGTCATGGGGCTGCTAGTTCCGATCTGTCATCCTTGCCGCTAGCTGGATTGAGAATTTTGGTGGTAGATGATGAGCCTGACTCGCGAGATTTTGTCGCTTTCGTGCTTGAGGAAGCGGGTGCAGAGGTGATTTCCCTGTCATCTGCTGCTGAGGCGCTAGAGTCGATCGAACAAACTGCACCGGATTTGCTCGTCAGCGACATTGGAATGCCCGAAATGGACGGATATATGTTGATCGAGCGTATCCGCACTCAGCTTGCGCCTGAGTATCGGCAGTTGTTGGCGATCGCCTTAACGGCCTATGCTGGAGAAGCGAACGAGCGCCAAGTTTTGCAAGCCGGATTTGACAAACACTTAGCCAAGCCGATCAATCCGACCCAGTTAGTTGCTACAGTAGCGAGATCGATCGCCCAGCGCCTTGAAAATAAAGCCTGAGTTCTCGGTAAGACATTGCACTGTAGTTGATTTTGCTCATTACAGCACCCCGGTTTTGCGTAATTTCAAACAGAATTTGCCCGTTAAAAATATTATCCCTGTTTCTTCCCTCGAACCTCGAATCTCGAACCTCCTATCTCCAATCCGTTACATCCGTTACATCCGTTACATCCGCTACATCCGCTACATAATCCGTTGCCGAACTTCCTTGCGATCGCCCCTCAAACTTCGCTATTATAAAAAGTTGCAGTTAAAACCCCACAACCCACGATCATGGCTAAGCGCGTTCAATTAGTTTTAAATAAAGATGTCAGCAAACTCGGCAAAGCTGGCGACGTAGTAGAAGTAGCCCCAGGCTACGCCCGCAACTACCTAGTACCCCAAGGAATGGGATTTAGAGCCACTCCGGGCATTCTCAAGCAAGCAGAGCGCCGCCGTGAAGAAGAAAGACTGCGCCAGCTAGAACTCAAGCAGCAAGCTGAAGTCCGCAAAACCGCCCTCGAAGCGGCTGGGCCTTTCATCATTTCCAAGCAAGTTGGCGAAGCAGACGCGATTTTTGGTACTGTCACCAACCAAGAAGTAGCAGAACTGATTTTCAACTCTACCAGTCAAGAAGTCGATCGGCGCGGCATCACCCTACCCGAAATTCGTCAAACTGGTACATACAAAGCTGAAATCAAACTACACGCAGAAGTTATCGCTGAAGTTGATATTCAAGTTGTTCCGATGTAATTAAAAGTCATCAGTCATCAGTCATTAGTTGTTAGTCATTAGTCATCAGTCATTAGTTGTTAGTCATTAGTCATTAGTCATTAGCTAAGAACTGAGTACGGCTAACTAAGAAGTGAGTAACGCTAACTAAGGACTGAGGACTGCTAACTTGCAGATTTAAAACTGAGGACTAATCACTGGCAACTAATAACTATAGGATTTACGCAAAAAATGGTTTAAGGCGCTATAGGTAGGAATAAGCTGCGCCCATAAGCAGCCTACAGATAGAGTTGGTGCGTAAGTCCTAAACTAATGACTAATAACTAATGACTAATGACTAATGACTGAGGACTATTGACTAATGAGCGATTTGATGCCGACAAATATAGAGGCAGAAGAAGCAATTTTGGGCGGGATTTTAATTGACCCCGAAGCTATTTCCCGAATTGCCGAACTGCTGCGACCTGAGTTTTTTGCCATCACCGCTCATCAAGTCATTTATCGATCGGCATTAGGCCTATTTTTACAGGGTCAACCTACCGATTTAATGACGGTAACAACTGCGCTAACCGACCGCAACCAGTTAGAGCAAGTAGGAGGACTAACTAAATTAGCACAATTAGTCGATCGCACAGTTTCCGCAGTCAACATCGACCAATATGCAGTTTTAGTTGAAGACAAATATCAGCGTCGCAAATTAATCGAAGCTGGCAACAACATAGTACAATTAGGTTACGAGACGGCAACACCACTAGAAACAGTCTTAGACCGCGCCGAACAAGAAATTTTCAGCATAACTCAAGAACGTCCGCAACAGGATTTAGTATCGATCGGCGAAACATTAAACCAAACATTTCAAGACCTAGAAAATCGCAATGAAGGCCTGACACTTCCCGGTATTCCGTGCGGTTTCTATGACTTAGATGCCATGACAGGAGGCTTTCAGCGATCGGATTTAATCATCGTTGCAGCCAGGCCGGCGATGGGCAAAACCGCCTTCTGTACCAACATCGCCCACCACATCGCCGCTGGACAGCAAAAATTGCCGGTTGCCGTTTTCAGCTTAGAAATGTCGAAAGAACAGCTAGTGCAGCGTATCCTGTCCAGCGAAGCCAAAATAGAAAGCAACAGGTTGCGATCGGGTAGAATTAGTCAAAACGAATGGGAACCAATTAGTACAGCCATTGGCAATTTATCAGAACTACCACTATTTATTGACGATACTCCCAATATTACCGTCACAGAAATACGATCGAAAGTCCGCCGCCTCCAAGCAGAACAAGGCGGAACCCTAGGATTAGTCTTGCTAGATTACCTGCAATTAATGGAAGGTACCAGCGACAACCGCGTGCAAGAACTATCTCGAATTACCAGAAGTCTTAAAGGTTTAGCCCGCGAACTCAACGTGCCGATTATTGCCTTATCTCAGTTGAGTCGGGGTGTGGAAGCGAGGACAAACAAGCGGCCGATGATGTCTGATTTGAGAGAAAGTGGCTGCTTAACAGGTGATAGTTTAGTAATGCTAGCAGATACTGGTGTGCGCGTACCAATTCGTGAATTAGTAGGAAAATCTGGCTTCACAGTTTGGGCGCTCAATGAAGCCACCATGCAGTTAGAAAAAGCCGTTGTTAGCAATGCCTTTGCTACAGGTGTGAAGCCTGTACTACGACTGCAAACTCGTTTGGGACGAGCAATTAGAGCCACTGGCAATCATAAGTTCTTAACCATTCACGGCTGGCGGCGATTGGACGAGTTAAAAATAGGCGATCGCATTGCCCTACCTAGGTACGTATCAAGTTCCTTCATCCAATCGATGGACAATGCCGAAATAGCCTTGCTAGGACACATGATTGGAGACGGATGTACTCTACCTCGACACGTTATTCAATACACTACTAGAGAGGAAGATTTAGCCAATACAGTTGCAAATCTTGCAATAGAACTCTTTGGAGAGCGAATCATACCTCGTATTTGTAAAGAACGTGATTGGTATCAAGTTTATCTTCCTGCCGCCTATCATCTCACACATAATGTGAGGAATCCTGTAACTGAATGGCTAGAGGCTTTAGGTGTTTTTGGTCTGCGTTCTCACCAGAAGTTTGTCCCTAATCAAATATTTGAGCAGCCTCAAGAAGCAATAGCTTTATTTTTACGCCATCTTTGGTGTACTGATGGTTGCATAAAAACAGGTAGGGGTAAATGTCATTACCCTAGTGTTTACTATGCTTCCAGTAGTGAAAAATTGGCAAGAGATGTTCAGTCACTCTTACTCAGACTTGGTATCAATGCCCGCTTATTTTTAAGCCGCCAGCCAGGGAAAGGGCGAGATCAACATCAAGTTTGGGTTACTGGAAGACCTGATTTAGATAAGTTTATTCATTTGATTGGTGCAGTAGGTAATTACAAACAGCAAGCTCTGACAGAAATTGCAGAATACATTGAACTTCGTTCTAGCAATACTAATAGAGATGTCATACCGCGTGATGTGTGGAAAATGTATGCTGTTCCTGCTATGCAGCAATTTGGTTTAACTACACGCCAGATGCAAGCACAGCTTGGCAACTTATATTGTGGTACAACCCTTTACAAACACAACCTTGGTCGGGAACGAGCATTCAGATTAGCTACAATTGTTAAATCTGATGAACTTGCCCTCTTATCTAAGAGCGATATTTACTGGGATGAAATCGCCTCAATAGAAGTTGATGGCGAAGCTGAGGTTTACGATTTAACAGTGCCTGCACTGCATAATTTTGTCGCTAATGACATCATAGTTCACAACTCGATCGAGCAAGACGCGGATTTAGTAATTATGCTCTACCGCGATGAATATTACAACCCTGATTCGCCCGATCGCGGAATTGCAGAAGTAATTATTACCAAACACAGAAACGGGCCCACAGGAATCATCAAACTATTATTTGACGCCCAATATACCTGCTTTCGCAATCTGGCATCTCCGAAGCGATCGTAAATCAACCAGAACATACACAAAAACCCGGTTTCTTAAAAAAACCGGGTTTCTAAACAGCGTAAAAGTTTTACGTTGAATTAGATTGAGCTACCTAACCAGCGATTTTCAACAATTCCACATCAAAAATCAGCGTAGCATTAGGAGGAATCACCCCGCCCGCACCGCGAGCGCCGTAACCGAGTTCAGGGGGAATAATCAACTTGCGGCGCTCTCCAACTTTCATCGTACCGACGCCTTCATCCCAACCCTTAATTACTTGACCCACGCCAATTTTGAACTGAAAAGGAGAATTGCGATCGCGCGAACTGTCAAACTTCGTGCCATCCTCCAAAGTTCCAGTGTAGTGCACGACAACAGTCTGCCCGGTTTTTGGAGTCGCCCCATCACCCTCTTTCAATTCAACATATTTCAGACCTGAATCTGTGGTGACAGTTTTCTCAGTATTATCAGTCATGTTATTGCCAGCGATAGTAGCTGGTACCTCCGGTAAAGTAGCATCAGCTACTAGCAAGTTATTTTCATTCAAAGACTGCGCTGACAATTTCTCAATAGCAGTCTCTGGTAAAAGATTGTTCAATTCGGCTGCAACTGCTTGGGACCCAGAACCGCCCATTTGAGCGACTATCAAAAACAAAAAGCAAACCAGCATTACTCCCAAGCTGACTAGAACTCCTCGCAAAATTAATCCTCCTGATACTTTTAACCGCGATATCTCAGATATCTAAGACATCTAGTACAACAAGAACTACCAAATGTTATCTGAATTTTTCCACCAAAAAACGGCAGGTACCAGATAATTTTAAAGGCAAAAGTATGAAGTCAGAATGTGTGTAATTCTACATAAATGGCTTCTACATAAGTGCCTTTTTTAGCCTTCTGCCTTCGGATGACAATCTTATCACAAGATAGCAGCGAACTCCTCGCGGGCGTTAGCGAAGCTTGCAGAAGAGGATCGAACTCAGCGCCAGTTACGGTTTTCTAAATCCCGCATCTGACGTTCCAAACGATCGAGCCTTCCCCGCAACTCATCCATTTCCGACTGTCGGGGAACTCCCATATCTTGCAGCATATTCCGTAGTTGCCGCTGCAACTGCGTATCCCAATTGCCCTGTTCAGACTTGAGGTGCTCGGTCATGTCATCGACAAAGGTTTTGGCTTGCTCAGGATTGATTTTGCCATCTTTGACCCATTGCTCGCTGACTTCCTGCAATTTCTCTGCCACCAGGGAAGTAGTACCAATGCCGAGCATTACCAGTTGTTTGAGTAAGTTGCTATTGTTATCCATAGATTTTTCCTAATGTTTGCCCTTTCATACCCGATCGGCTCAGGTCGCCTGCTGTCGCTGCGAAACCATCTGTAAACTTAAAGTTACATCAGCGCACACCTACCTTTCTATTTTGGAGTATCCAGCCGCCTGATGGCGAGCCGATCGCGCTAATCGGCGTTCGGAAAACCCGCTAATGAGCCTACCCACCACATTACCCCATAACCCTGTTGTCTATGCCTGCTTGCCCCCGCTGTCACCAACCTGTAGAGGCCCAAGCGCTCGCCTGTCCGCATTGCAAAATCCCCCTCAAAGCTTTCGGTCATCCGGGTATCCCTCTTTATCGATCGAAACCCGAAGAATTTCTGTGCACTACCTGTATTTATCACGCAGACGACACTTGCAACTACCCGCAGCGTCCCTTTGCCAAAGAATGCACGCTTTATCACAATCAATCTGAGCCACTTGTGCCACAGACCCTCCCTTACAGCAGCGGCGACGGGCTGCAATCGATCAAAAATTGGTGTCAGCGCCATCTGGTTTGGTTAGCATTATTAGGTTTAATTATTATTAGCATTGCTCTCTCGATTTAATCGGATTGTACAAAGCGTAGAATAGAGATATATCTGTTAATCTGGGTTGCTCTATTATTCTCTAAATTATTCATGAGCTACGTATTCGGCATCGACGGCGGCGGCACTAAAACTATCTGCCTTTTAATGGATGACAACCTCCTTGTTTTAGGAAGGGGTGAAGCAGGGCCGTCAAATTATCAAACCCTGGGAATTGAGACAGCAAAACAATCCATCCAATTGGCGATCGAACGAGCAGTTCTGTCCGCTCAGGTCGAGGCTGTAGGCAATCTCAACATAGAAGCAATTGGTCTGGGACTAGCAGGCGTCGGTCGTCCAAAAGATCGTGAAATAGTGCAATTTGTAGTGCAGAACTTGCAGTTGACGAATACTTTACCAGTAACCAGATCGTTCCTGCCCAGGAATATAGTAATTTGCAGCGACTGCGCGATCGCACTTGCTGGCGGCACGGGCCATCCAGTGGGTATCGCCGTTATTTCAGGAACCGGTTCGATTGTTTTCGGGCAAAACCGTCAAGGGAAAACTAAACGAGTCGGCGGTTGGGGATATATTTTAGGCGATGAAGGCAGCGGGTATAACATCGCCCTTCAGGGTTTGCAAGCTGCTTTGAAGTTCTATGACGGACGCGAAAATTTTACCGTGCTTGCGGAAAAATTTCAAAAGCATTTAGGCCTCAATAACCTAGAAGAATTGGTAGAAGTCGTTTACGGGCGGGGTTGGGGAGTCAAAGAAATTGCAGCTTTAGCGCCGATTGTCGAGGGGGCAGCAGCAGAGGGCGATCGCGTCGCTGACTGCATTATCAATAATGCTGTGGCAGAATTAACCTATTCCACAAAAATAGCCATTTCAGCGCTATTTAACGAAACAGAAGAATTTGAAATTGTGATCGTAGGAGGTGTGTGGGGTGGAGAGGCAAATTGCCGAGTTCGGTTTGAAACTGCCATAAGTGCGATCGCCCCAAAAGCTAAGGTAATTTCGCCCCGATACGAACCAGCTTTCGGTGCTGGATTGCTAGCCTTAAACGCTCTCAACAATTAATTGTTGACTGTTAACTGTTGACTGTTGACTGTTGACTGTTGACTGTTGACTGTTGACTGTTGACTGTTGACAAGCGAAATATTTTACAGCTACTTTCCAGCTTCCCGATCCATCTGTGGAGTCAAATCTAAAATCTAAAATCTACAATCGACTGGCTGTTGACTGTTGACTATCTTCCTTATCTTCCCGATCGCCCCTGTCTTGCGGATTTTCTCGATTTTTCCAAATTTTCAACTTCTGGATTATCGACCTTATCTTCCCAACTTCTAGAATTCCAGCCTGCCATAATCAAAACATCAGATGAATGCGAAACCAGAAACAAATTTAGCAGTAGTGCGTTCCTAAGTAAACCAAAACCGAAGCAAGGAGACAATTTATATGATTACTTCTCAAAAATGGCGTTCAGCAACAGCAGCAATCCTCGCACTGGGCATTACAGTGGGAACCAGCGCGCCGCTGGTGGTAGCTACTCCCGCAGAAGCCCAACAACGAATTTCCCAATTTGATAGCATCCGAATTCCGTCGGGCAGTGTAATTCCAGTTAGCTATGAAAAAGACAAAATAGTTGTCACCCGCGAAGAAACTGCACCTTTAACTTTAACAGTAGCGCAAGACATCCGCACACCTCAAGGCAGAGTATTAATCCCCAGAGGCAGCCAGATAGTCGGGGCACTGCAACCTGTCAGAAGAGGCAATCAAAGTGGTACTCAATTTGTTGCCAGAGAGTTAGTTATCAGCCGCCGCCAACGCTATCGGATTGACGGAAATTCAGGAATTATTACCAGAACCGAAAGAGTCCAAAAAGGTGCTGGCACAGGTTCAGTAGCGCAAGGTGCAGCCTTGGGTGCAGCAGCAGCAGCAGCACTAGCAGGCATTACCGGCGACAAAGCGATCGCGACTGAAGAAGTATTAGGAGGCGCTGGGATCGGCGCTTTAGCTGGAGTATTGTTGGGGCGGCGCAGCGTTGACGTGCTCGTGATTCGCCCAGAACAAGATTTGGCAGTGAGATTGCGATCGGACATCGTACTCCGCTAATATTGGAATCTTCGGATTAATTATTTGCAGTAAAACATTGTCGATCGCTAACTTGTGGTCTCCCGATCATTGGCTAGGCATACTGTTAAGGTTGTGCCTAGCCATGTTTGTTGGCGGAATTATTGGATGGGAGCGCCAACTCAGAAACAAACCAGCGGGATTGAGAACTCATATGCTAGTTAGTATGGGTTCTGCACTATTTGTTTTAATGCCGCTGGCAATGGGTAAAAATGAAAACGGAGGAGATGCTGTAGCGCGGGTAATTCAAGGCATTGCTGCCGGGATTGGGTTTTTGGGCGGCGGAGAAATCCTGCGGCAAAATCACCAGGAAAGAGGCAAAGTTGAAGTTCACGGGCTCACCTCTGCCGCCGCTATTTGGGTATCAGCAGCTTTAGGAACTGCTGCCGGATGCGGGTTGTGGCAACTAGCATTAATTGGCGCTTTAATGTCGCTTTTTGTTCTGAGAGTAATTAAAGAGTTAGAGCGTCGGAGTCGTAGGAAATAGTCTTAATAAGGATATAAAATCGGGTATTATAACCGTTATAACCTTTGTAGTGACGGGAAGTACGAGCGAGTTTTAGGAGAGTTAAAGTCCTCACTACTAACTAATTTTATTGCGACCGATTGAGGGGAAATAATATTAGCTGTTTCATACCAAGTCCAGTTAATCATTGAGCATAAATTGTTGGCCTTCATCCCAGCCATACCTCTCAAGAAGGTGAAAAAGGGGCCTTACACAATTTGAGGATGATTATTGTGGGCATTGGTGTCAACAAACACGTTAAACCCTCATTCCGGCAGGGGTTTCAACAAGAGTCTCAAAGCCAAAGTCCTCGCTATGATGACTAATGAGTTCTTCAGTCCTCTTTGAGAGGACTTTCGCTATGAGACAGGGAATTCATTCCCTGGCGGACTTCCGGGTGAGCGGGAGGACTGGCGGACTAAAAGCTTAACTTGACACTAATATATTGTGGAGTGTTCCGCCTGCTGTGAAAATACACGCCTTCGGGCTACGAGAGCCCATCCCACAAAAAAACAATCAAAATCCACTTAAATATTCATTTAAATATTTATGTCAATTTTAGTAAAATTCCTCAACACCCTTGAACCAAAATACCAATATTCTTTCAATTAATTAATTAGTATATAAATCATCAAAATAATTATACGTTACCAGCATCTTTTGAATATAAGAATTAATATTTATTTTGCCAGATAACTGAAAAAAATTAATTCCTATCTGGAAAAACTGGCATTTTCATCAATTCTAAAGACTCTTGCCTCACGCGACCCGCCATCGCAGCTAACTGCAAGCTCATAAAAGCATTCAAATCTTCCAAATCACACTTGGCTGAGGAAAAAATCTTCTGCATTTCATTTTCTGCTTCCAAACTCAGATATCCAGCGGCAATAGCTTGTTTTACAACTTCACGAATCTGCACGTTAGAAATTTCCCTTACTAAATTTTAACTAATCAAAAGTCAACTAATTACTAACAAGAAGTTTCGGAAACCGTCTCGCCAAAGATTTCAAATTTTTTCATCTCGCGAGACTCTTGTTTGACTCCTCCGGACATAGCTGCTAGTTGCAAAGCCATAAAAGCATTTAAGTCTTCCAAGTCATATTTGGTGGTAGTTAACATCCGCCGCAGTTGATTTTCGGCTTCAAGGGTTAGATAGCCTAGAGCCAGAGCTTGCTGGGCGAGATCGCGAATTAGTACCATAGCACTTCGGGATTTTATTGGTTCAAGCCTCAGTATCAACTGTTTTCAAAGAATCAGCAGTGACGGCTATTGCTCGATAGGTGTGACATTGTTACGGGCTACTCGTGACAGCCGGAGTCGTAGAGTGTGACTAAGTATTTGCACGGTTGTGACGAAGATCACGCGGGGGATGCCACAGGAGGATTGGGAGAGTGGGGAGTCGGAGAGTGCCCGGGTGTCTGGGTGGGGGAGTCGGAAAGTGTCCGAGTGGGGAAGTCGGAGAGTGGCAGCATTTTTCTTCTTCCCTGGAACTAATGACTGATGACTACTGCCTTCTACCTTCAGAAGACGCTCAACGTCTATAATCAGCAAGTTAAATATTTACGGCAAGACATATGGAACTAGCTCATAAAGATTTGCTACAACAAATAGCCCGACTATCGGAAACTTATGCTAATTTGGCCGATCGCCTATCCCAAGCAGCAAAACAACTGCAAGAGTCCGGCCTTCCTCCCTCTGACAGCTTGCTGCAAGAAGTAGCCACCTACAGCCGCAACTTTGCTGCAGTCCAAAAACAAGCTCTCGAACTCAACAAATCCACGATCGCACCGGGGGAAATTGCTTCCCTCAAAGACATTCAAAACTTAGTCGAGACTGCCGCAGCTTCTGAAGGTAAAGCAGAAATTCGCGATGCAGCATTGAAAGTGATCGATCGAGTATTGGCGATCGCCCACCGCGAACAAAGCGACTTCGCACCCTTACAATCAGTTCATGCCAAAGCCCGCGAACTGCAACGCGCGATTTCCGAATCAACCCCAACTCAACTGCATTCTGACGCAGAATCCTTAGTCAGTGGCAAACACCCAGTTTCAGCAGTGCTCGCCCTGGTGGAACAGCAAGACAAATTAGATGACGAACAGTGGGTCATTCTCGAAGAAACAGTCAGCGCCGCTTTTGGCAAACAAATAGCCGTAGCCATTTCCAGAGGCAAATTAACCATTGCTGAGATGGTAAAAGCAGCACCTGCAAAAGTCGAACCCGCATTTAAAGCAGCGCCAGAACAAAAAATCAGTGCCGAACCTTTGCCAGAAGTGATTGTCATCCCGTCAGGAAATGTGGCACCGAAACAAGTTACAGTTGCGCCACAGATCCAGATTTTGGAATCCCCCGCACCTTCTGCCCCCATGCACGAAGTAATTATTGTTCCCAGCGTGGAAGTACCTAAGTCTCTTCAGACAACCGGTTCCGGGAACATTGTTTTTGGCGCACCCCGCAACATTCAACAACCGGTGGCAGTAGAGGGCGGTTTGGGAATCAAAGTTTTGGTGCACATTCAGGGAATTGGCGATCGAACTTTCGGCGCTCAAGAATACGCGGGTTCTAAGGGTCAAGGGCGGCGCGTCGAAGGATTTCAAATTAATATTGATCCGCCAATTCCCGGCTTAAATGTCGAGTACATGGCTCACGTCGAAGGTGTTGGCGATACTCCTTGGCTCAGCGAAGGAGAATTGGCGGGTTTTCGCGGTCAAGCGAAACGAATTGAAGGATTTGCAGTGCGATTGAGCGGGCCACAAGCTGATAAGTACGACGTATTTTATAGCGCTCACATTCAGAATATGGGCGACACCGACGTGTCCTCCAACGGCGAATATTGTGGCACTCGCGGCAAAGCTTTGAGAATAGAGGGTATCAAAGTTTGGATCGCGCCGTCTGCAAGTGCCCAAAAAGCGGCGCCTGTGGGTTTAAAAGTGTTGGCGCATATTCAAGGAATTGGCGATCGAACTTTTAGCGATCGAGAATACGCGGGTACTAAAGCTCAAGGCCGCCGCGTGGAAGGATTTCAAATTAAAATAGAGCCTCCCGTTGCCGGTTTAAATTTGCAGTACATGGCTCACGTTGAAGGAGTTGGCGATACTGCTTGGATCTCGGAAGGGGAGTTAGCTGGATTCCGGGGCAAAGCCAAGCGCATTGAGGGATTTGCCACGCGACTGACAGGGCCACAAGCTGATAAGTATGACGTATTTTATACGGCTCACATTCAGAATGTGGGCGATACTCCTGTTACTGCTAATGGTCAATATTGCGGCACTCGCGGCAAAGGTTTGAGGGTTGAGGGGATGACGGTTTGGGTTGAGCCGAAAGCGTAAGAATAGAGAATGAATGGAAACTTAGCAGTGGCATTTTCCATTCATTTTGTGTTGTTATATTAGGTTTGATTGGTTGGTTTTTGATAATTTGCGGGATAATAGGGGCGGGTTTTACCAAGCATCTACGCCAAAAACTAATAATCCCATAAACCCGCCCCCTCTCTCAACGGTAAACGTCAATGTACATTTTTTCCCTTCGATAAAAGTCAAGGTTGATATAGGTTATTAGTTGTGGGGGGCGGGTTTATGAGATTGTTTGTGTGCGTCAAAGATTATTGGTAAAACCAGCCCCTACAGCATCAAAAACACTTGCACAACTTACGCTAGCAGACACGATATTAATGGTGTAGCACGTGCAACAAGCCTTCTACCACATGACCGATCGCACTTGGAGCAGATTCGCCAGTCGCAGCTTCGGCGGCGCAGTGGCCGGCGTGGAGTGTGTTTCCGACAGCCTGACTCCCTCCCTCCAGCGCATCGGCACTAAATTGACCGCGATATGTTTCTTTGACCATTTCAGCTTGAATTTTGCTGGTAGTTTCTTCGGGATTCGTTTCCCAATTGCGGATTGTTTGGACAATCTCGAAGCCAGCCCAAATTAACATTCCGAGCAGGGTAAACGCATCTTAACTTTAACGCAAAATATGCTACAGTTAAATCCGACTAAATTTTAGTGTAGTTTATTC
>NZ_JAUBVF010000033.1:0-68050 GCF_036705685.1 Microcoleus sp. AT3-A2 | reverse complement strand
TATACTGATGATCCGTAAAAAAGTCATGCTGGAGTTGACGAGTATTTATACTCATCGCAAAAGTGACATGCTCCCGAACGATCGGGCATTGAACCAAATGTGATTAAAGATTTGCGGCGAGATATTCCGGGGGAACCGACGAAAGTTTTGGCATTGTGCGAGAATCCGGGGGTACTCGACGGCTTGCTCAGCAGTATGCGGCAGCGCTACACGCCTGCGGAGCTTTATTTGACTCAATCGGTTGCTACTTTTTTTGAAGCTACGCATCCTTCGGCGAATAAGGGAGATGCGGTGCAGTATTTAGCGGAGGAACTTTTAGGTTTGCAGGCGGCGAACGTGATGGCGATCGGCGACAATTTCAATGATGTGGAAATGATTGCCTACGCGGGCGTGGGCGTGGCGATGGGCAATGCTCCTGATGGCGTGAAGGCTGCTGCTGATTGGGTGGCGCCGGATGTGGAGGAAGATGGGGTGGCGGCTGCGATCGAACAATTTGTTTTGAGCGATCGTTGATATTTGCAGCACAAATAATCTTCCCAATATTATAGGGACAGGCAATTCCCATTGGTGTCAACTTAAGCCTGAAACCCCTGACAAATCTGGGTTTTAGGCAAAGTCTAGATCCCCCTAAATCCCCCTGATTGTTGGGGAGTAGGGGTTGACTTTGAGAAGACTCCTGTCCCCCCCTTCTTAAGGGGGGCTAGGGGGGATCTGGCCTTAATCGTCAAACAGTAGTCTCTGAATGGGTTTGGCGTTAAGTTGACACCAATAATGGGCAATGCCGTGTCCCTACAATAGTTTAAAAATGCCTTGCAACAGAAAAAGCACCGACGACTGGCCGTGTTTCGTCTCGGTGCTTCTTCTGGTTCGCTCCTCACACGTCCATCAATATAGCTGACTCAGTAAATTGTGTCAATACTTTTTACCAAAGTTTTTTTTTTAGTCTTTCCAAGCCTGGGTGCAGGTGCGGTGGATCGAGGTAGAACGTTTGGAAGGTAAGGGTTTTGGTCGATCGCCCTCTCCCTTGCCTTCACCAGAAAAATTTTACCTATAACAGCAAGAAAGCTCACACTGTACCTTTACCCAGCAGGTCAGTGTTGAGATGAATTGCGCGTGAGGCTTCCGGTGAGCGTCAGCCGAACCGTGGACGACAGTCTTCTGACAATGCGATAGCTTTCGTTCGAGGACAGGTCCCAAACGAGCCAAATATTTGTGGTGAGTTGACATATTTTTAATTTTTGTTACCATGAATATGTAAACACGGTAAGGTCGATGCCATGTACAGAGCAGTGAAAATCAGAATTTATCCTACCGACGAGCAGGAATCCTACTTGGCTCAATGTTTTGGCAATACTCGATGGTTGTGGAATTATATGCTCAATGCCACTACTACCGCGTATAAAGAAACTAGGAAAGGTCTTTCTAAAGCTGCGATGGACAAGTTGCTTCCTGGTTTGAAAAAGGAATATGAATGGTTAGGACTGGCTTATAGTCAGGTCTTACAACGAGTAACATTCAATCTTTCAAGCGCGTTTGTAAACTTTTTTGAGGGACGCGCTAAATTTCCGAGATTCAAATCTAAACATGGTAAGCAATCGATTCAATATCCCCAAAATGTGAAACTAATGCCACAGGATTCTGTAATCAAGTTTCCTGGTAACTTGGGGTTAATGAAAACCGTGTTTCACCAAGACCTTCCTGATGCTAAATTCACGACTGTAACCATATCGAGAAACGCAGATGGTAGGTACTATGCTTCTATTCTTTTTAACCAAGAAGATACGCCCGCCGTCGCAATTAGAGAAGCTATCGGTGTTGATTTGGGGTTGAAAAACTTTGCTATAACTTCAGAGGGTTCAAAATACGACCTACCTAAGAAGCAATTGGCTAAGTTAGAAAGGAATAGAAAACGCAAACAAAAGAAATTAGCCCAAAAGACGGATAAAACCTCTAACAAGCGTCGCAAGGCTAAACTTTTAGTTTCTAAAGTCTCTAGCAAAGTAGCTAGAGTAAGACAAGACTTTTTACACAAGCTATCTCGCAAAATAGCCTACGAAAACCAAGTTATTTGTGTAGAAGATTTGGCAGTTAAGAATCTGGTTAAAAATCCCAACTTGGCAAAAGCAATATCAGACCAAGGATGGGGAATTTTTCTAACCATGCTCAAGTACAAAGCCGAGAGATTTGGTCACACCTACCAGGAAATAGGGCGGTTTTTCCCATCTTCTCAACTTTGTAGCGAGACTCTACTACCCATCCCCATACTGCAAAAAGGATATGATTCATTGGGTGTAAGACTTGTAGATTGTCCTCACTGTCTGCATCGCCATGATAGAGACATCAACGCTGCAATAAATATTAAAAACGAAGGCTTGCGAGTTTTGGCGTTAGGAACTAGCGCTTCTGCCCTTGGAGGGGATGTCAGACCAAGGTCATCAGGACGTAAAAAATCCATGAAGGCTGAGGCAATCCCCGTTGAATTGGGAAGTCCACACCCTATCTGTACTCAGATGGGTGTTGGGTAGTTCACTTCACTTCCACCAGCCAGTCCAAAATCAGAGCGTTGACTTCACTCGGCCGCTCGTCGTGAGGACAGTGGCCTGTGTTGGGAATTGAAACAAATTTCACTGGTTTATCGTTGGCGGCCAATTCTTGATAAATCTGGCTGCCGGCGATCGGCGTCCAGGGGTCGTCTGCGCCCCAAAGTACCAATAACGGACGATCGACTTTGGGCAGCAATTCTGAGGGTTGAGGGCCTGGAGGGGCTGTCAGAATCGAGGCGAACACTTGTTGAGCTCCGGGCTCGCAGGAGGGGGCGTGCAGGAGTTCTACGAGTTCGTCGGTGATGGCTTCGCGGTTCCCGTAGACTTGGCGCAGGGTGTTGCGGATGCGGTGTTTTTGGCGGATGTTGTTGAACATAAACGGGCCGATCAGGGGCGATCGAACTAATTTAGTAAAAGTCCCCATCACTACTCGCAGCGGGAAATTCAGTTCGTCCGGCCGGTGGTTGAGCCCGCCAGCACAGTTGATTAAGACACCGCCGGCTGATATTTCTGGATGGTTGGCGACTACCATCAAACTCAGCAAAGCGCCGATCGAATTCCCGACAAATACCGCCGGTTCTAGTACCATATCCGCCCAGAAATCAGTCAGCAATTCTTCCCACAATTCCAGAGTGTAATCTAGGGCTGGTTTGGCGGAAGCACCGAATCCCAGCAAGTCCAGAGCAAATACGCGATAGCCGCCGGCCGCTAGTACGGGGATATTTTGCCGCCAATGTCCGATCGAAGCCCCAAATCCATGAATCAAGATCAGAGGGCGGCCGGTTCCTTGGACGGTATATTGGATTTTGTGACCTTTCCAAGTCCAAATTAATTTTTCAAAGCTGGTTGCAGATACTAATTGTTGTGCAGTCACGGCTATTATGTAAAGTTTCGTTAACTACTTTCATCATAGCAGAAGTCAGTAGTCAGTAGTCAGTAGTCAGTAGTCAGTAGTCATGAATTATTGGTTATTGGTTATGTGTTATTGGTTATGTGTTATTGGTTATATGTTATTTGTTGTAATACCCCATGCCCAATTCCCCATGCCCAATTCCCCATGCCCAATTCCCAATTCCCAATTCCCATTTTTACTTTTTTCCTAGCAACCAATAAGTCATCATATCCCCCTTACCTTTTACCGGAATCACGCCTCGCCTCTCAAACAAATACTTATCTTTCAAAAGCTCATAAGTAACATCAGTAACTTGAATGCTGCCTGCAAAACCCGTAGCTTCCATCCTCGCCGCTACATTCACCGTATCTCCCCATAAATCATAAGTGAACTTGCTAACACCAATTACTCCCGCAACCACCGGCCCGGAATTGATGCCAACGCGAATTGCCAGTTTTTCCCCTGTCTCGGCGCACAACTTTGCTATTTTTGCCTGCATTCCCAGGGCCATTTGGGCGATCGCCTCGGCGTGATCCTGTGTCGGCGTAGGCAACCCCCCGACTACCATGTAAGCATCGCCAATAGTCTTAATTTTCTCCACACCGTACTTTTCAGCTAACTGGTCGAAGTGGGAAAAAATTACGTTCAAGCGCTTTACCAACTCGGTCGGAGACATTCTAGCAGACAACTCAGTAAAGCCAACAATATCAGCAAATAAAACACTTACTTGGGCAAAACTATCGGCGATCGTGCTTTGCTCTGCCTTCAAGCGTTCTGCGATTGGTTTGGGTAAAATATTTAACAGCAACTTCTCGCTTTGTTCTTGTTGAACTTTTAGCGCTTCTTGCGCTAATTTGCGCTCTGTAATGTCAGAAACAGTACCCTCATAGTAGAGCAGCTCACCTTTTGAATCTCGAACAGCCCGAACATTTTCTGACACCCAAATCCGGCGCCCGTCTTTTCGACATACCATAGATTCAAATCCCGAAACGGAATTTTCAGCATCCATAGCAGCCACAAATTCGAGGCGGCGTTCCGGGTCAACGTACAGTTGCTGAGCAATATTGTGAATCTCGGACATCAGTTCTTCTGGCGAGTCGTAACCGTACAATTTTGCCAAAGCTGGATTAGCGCTGAGATAGCCTCCTGAAGGCGTGCTTTGAAAAATGCCTTCCATCGCATTTTCTACAATGCTGTGATATTTTTCTTGGGCAATACGCAGCAATTCTTCTGCTCGTTTGCGCTGAATCAAAGAACCTAATTGAGTGCCGACAGCATTAAAAACGTCTATAAATCGTGCGTCTTTCCCAGCAGACGAAATTTTAAAGAAAACTAGCACTGCCAATACTTCATTGCCTACCAAAATCGGCACGCCAAAACCAGCTTTGAATCCGAGTTCTAGTGCTATTTGACTTCGGAGAAAATGCGGGTATCCCCTGGAAATATCTTCTACCCATTCCGGTTGCTTGGATGCCCAAACTCGTCCTGGCAGCCCTATATTCATGGCAAATGTCAGTTGTTCGCTTTGCCTGCGGAACGCATCCATCCTCGCGTTGCTGGCATACCAGCCACGGGCAGATTGCAGCACAGTTCCTTCTGCATCGGGAATCCAAGCTTCTCCTACATCCCATCCGATTGTTTCGCCAACTTGGTGCAAAATTACTTCTAAAGCTGAGTGAAAGTCTACAGCTTCGCCGATCGCCCGCGTAGTTTCCAGCAAAAACCGGATTGATTCTTCAGCCCGCTGCCGTTCTGCGATTTCTTCCTGCAATCTAGAATTGCGATCGTGCAGTTCCTTAGCTTGCAGTTGCAGTTTGGATTGCAGCGAACGAAGGGAAAGCTGGTTTTGGACGCGGGCTAAGACTTCTTCTACTTGAAACGGTTTAGTAATATAATCCACTCCTCCTACTTGAAAAGCTTTAACTTTTTCCAGCACGTCATCTAGCGCACTAATAAAAATTACCGGAATATCTTTAGTTTTTTCGCTTAACTTTAACTGCTCGCAAACTTCATACCCGTTCATTTGTGGCATATTAATATCTAATAAAATTAGATCGGGAGGAGATATTTGTGCCCCTTGCAAAGCCAAGTGTCCGTTAATAGCCTTCCTGACATGATACCCGTGAGATGTCAGCATAGTGGATAAAAGTCGCAAATTATCCGGCATATCGTCAACGATCAGAATGTCTTTAGGAGTCGCTGGTAAGGGATGGTCGTTCATCATAATATAATTGAGTTAAATCGATAATGATATCTATCCGAAAATTATCGACTAAATCTGTTAAAGCGTTAGCGAGATTTGCCTCAGTTTCGGGAATTTCCTCGATCAGTTCGAGGATGCGGTTGTCGTCAACACAAAGTGCTGCTTGGTGCAACTCGACCACCCAGTCTGTGGGCATTACACTCAAATCCTCGGTGGTCAAACTTTTAAGCAGCGTCGGTGTTGAAAAAGAAGTAGATAAGTTTTCTTTCTCATAAATATAACGCAGGTTGAGATGATGCGCTATCTTTTCAAAGAGTACCTCTTCCCGAAATGGTTTACATATCAAATCGTTACAACCAGCAGACAAAATTATTTGCCGCTGCTCGTCAAAAGCACTGGCAGTCAAGGCAATAATTATTGTTTCTTTACCTTCGAGAGTTTTCTTAATCTCTCTTGTCGATTCATACCCATCCATCACGGGCATCAGCATATCCATTAATATCAAATGCGGCTTCCAAGTTGAATGCAAAGCAATTGCTTCTTGACCGTTAGTTGCTTCCCGGACTTCAAATCCCAGGGGTACCAGCAGCTTAAGCAGCAGTTGGCGATTTTCCGCTACATCTTCAACTATTAGTATCCGATAAGTGTCTTGTCCGGCTTCTAAAGCAATAACTTGTTTAATCGGCGGTTTTTCTTGTTCATCACTTTCTGTTACTAGGTTAACCCAGATATTAAAGCTAAAAATTGTGCCTTGGTCGAGTTTGCTTGCAACAGCAATATCACCTCCCATGATTCGGACAAACTGTTGGCTAATCGGCAACCCCAGACCTGTTCCCTGCATGGATTTTCTACCAGTTTCGGTTTGTACAAATGGCTTAAATAATGTGGAAATTTCTGAGGGAGAAATGCCGGGTCCCGTGTCGGCAATTTCAAAACACAATTGGGATTTGTCTTCTTCTGTGGCGTCTTTTTCAGCTTGCCTGCTGACGCGCAAAGTAACGGTTCCCTGCTGAGTGAATTTAATCGCATTGCCGAGTAGGTTAATTAAAACTTGCCGCAATTTAGCTTCGTCTGTTTGAATGTACTGCGGCAAATCCTCGGCATTTTCAAAGATTAAGTGCAAACCTTTTGAGTTGGCTTTTAGTTGCAGCATTTCTTTGAGACTGTTGAGAAGGTTGTAGAGATTGAAGCGGCTGGGATTGATCGTAATTTGACCTGCTTCTATTTTGGACATTGACAAAACATCATTAATGAGTTCTAGCAAATGTTCGCCACTGCGGTTAATAATTTCTATGTATTCTTTTTGTTCTTCCGTGATAGAACTGTTGCGGGCCATGACTTGGGAAAAACCGAGAATGGCGTTGAGAGGTGTGCGGAGTTCGTGGCTCATGGAAGCTAGAAATTGGCTTTTGGCGCGGTTGGCAACTTCGGCGTTTTCTTTGGATTTAATCAGTTCCATGGACTGCCTTTGAGTGCGGGCGAGCAATTCCGCTTGCTGTAATGCTACTCCTAGCTGAGTACCTACATCAACTGCAACGTTGATTTCAGCTTCACTCCACTGGCGGGGAGCAGAATTTTGATAGGATGCTAATAATCCCCAGAGCTTTTTTCCAGAGAAAATTGGTACAATAATGTAGGATTTAGCTTGAAATCTTTCTAGCAAGTGGACGTAACAATTATCGAAACCTTGCTTGTAAATATCTGGGACACAAAGGTAAGTTTTACCTCGGCTGTAGGCTCCGCCTTGGGTTTGTTGCAAATAGGTATCGTGGACTTCGGGTGAGATACTATCTAATTTTTGAACGAGGCAAAGTTCGCTGTCTAAAGCCCCTTCAGTAAGATTAGAATCGGTCTCCTGTGCTTGGATGAAAGAAACCCACTTGCGGTCAAGGGATTCCGCTACAAATTCGCCACTCCAGTCTGGATTGAAACGGTAAATAGCGACTCGATCGCACTTCATGGTTTGGCGCAATTCTCGGGTTGTGGCGTGAAAAATTTCTCTGATATCTAAAGTTTGCCGCATTCTTTCAATGATGCGGGCGATCGCTCTTTGTCGTAAAGCACTTTCTTGCAGTTCGGTTTCTGCTTGCTTGCGTTCGGTAATATCTACAGCCATTAAAGCAATGCCGATTGCTGTACCGTTATCGTCAATTAGCTGAGTATTGTACCACTCGCAGATGATAATTCTGCCGTCTTTAGTCAGATTTTCGGTAGTGCCGCTGGATTTGGCATTCAACTCGTGATTGAACATCTCAGATAATTGCGGGTGGTAGCTTTCAGGTACGATCAAATCGGAGGCGACACGACCAATCGCTTCTTGCTCACTGTAGCCAAAAATAGCTACGGCTGCAGGATTCCAAGTGATAATTTCTAAATTGAGGTTTAACTCGATAACTGCGATCGGCGTTTGCTGCAATAAAAATGAGATTCTTTGCTGCGATGCTAGCAGTTTTTCTTCGGCTAATTTGCGGTCTGTGATGTCATTAGCAGTGCCGAGAATTTGTTTGGGTTTACCATCGGCTGTTCTGAGAAATACTGTATCCCAACTGTGCATCCACCGCCATTCACCGTTTTTGTGTTTCATTCGGTATTGACATTCAATGACATCACCGTCTTGGGCTTGCTCCACTTTTTTGACGCTTTCCAAAAACTCTGGCAAATCATCGGGATTGAGCAATTTTGGCATCATTGCTGTACCCATATCTTGTATTTCTTGGGCGGTATATCCGAGCATCGTAGAAATTTGTCGGTTGGTATAAACATTCCGCTGTTCAATTACATCGTAAACGTACAATAGGTTGGGATTGGAATCGGCGATCGCTTGAATGAAGTGTTGGCTCTTTCTGAGTGCGGATTCTGTTTGTTTGCGAACGCTAATATCTCGCGCCACAATAATCACTGAATCTGGAGTCAGCGGAGAAACTTTAGCGTCGAGGCAAACGTTGCGCTCTCCGACTTTAAAGCTATATTCAACATTGATGGTTTGCTTCGTTTTTAGAGCTTGTTGGATCGCATTTAATACTAAATCTGCTATAGGTTTCGGCAAGACTTCGTGAGCGGTTTTGTTAATCATTTCGCTTGGAGGTTTCACCAAATTTGTTGATGCTGTCGGGGCGATTTTGATGCAGCGCCCTTCTGCATTTCTCACTAAAACTGTGTCAGTCATGGCGGCAAAAATCGCCCGCAATTCTGTTTCCGATTCTTGCAGAGCTTGCTCGGCACGGACGCGGGTGCGAATTTCTGCTTGCAGCACTTTATTTTGCCGATCGAGCTGCTGAATTCGGTTTTTTTCTCGTTCGATTAGTTTAGCTTGAGCGATAGCGAGTCCTACTTGAGCCGCCACAGCTTCTAATAAGTCGATTTCCTCGGAAGTCCATTCCCGGTAACGATCGCACTGGTGCAAACAGATAGCACCGTTTGCCCTGCCTTGGTAAGAAGTGCGAATTGCCAGCATCGATTTTAACCCAACCTTCTGGCAAATCGGTTGAACAGCTTGCAACAGAGGGTCTGAATAAACATTGTTGGAGGCGATCGCCAGATCTTGTATCATCATTTGTATGATGTGAGGATTGCCCCAAATTGGAACAGGTACATTCCGAATAGATTCACACTCCGGTTCGAGATACTCTGCCGCCAGAGGAATATCGACTTGGGGAGTAGTAACGTAAGTATGAATCAAACAGCGATTGACGCAGAATGCCAGACCGATTTGAGTTGCAGCTATTTGAAATATTTGTTCTGGCTGCAAGCTTGAGCGAATTTCTTGAGTTATTTTTGCAATCAGCAATTCTCGCTGAATTTGCCGTTCTAAAGCAGCTTTAGCTCCTGCCATTTCTATTTCTGCGTTCTTGCGATCGGTGATATCAAAAAGTACGCCATACCAAACAATATCGCCATTATCGCGCATTTCTGGTCGAGAATTAGATTGCAGCCATTTGAGTTTATCCGACGGTGTAATAATCCGCCATTCACAGGCAAAAGGTTCTAAAGTTTGGGCGCTAGTAGCAATTTGTTTTACCAGATATTCGTGGTCATCTGGATGATTTTGATTGAAGCAAAAGTCGGGATTTTTTAATATTTCTTCACTTTCTAATTCGTAAATCTCCCGACAAGCATAACTAATATATTCAAACTTAAAACTTCCATCGGGCTTCTTGATAAATTGATAAAGAACTCCCGGTATATTGACCGCCAATTTCTGCAACCGCGCTTTGCTTTCCCGGAGTGATTGTTCTGTTAGCTTGCGAAATTCTACCTCTTGTTGCAGTTGGGCATTCTGCTGTTTTAATTGTTTTGATAGCTGTTGTATAGTCAATTGACTCTCGATCCGCACTAAAACTTCTTCCACTTGAAAAGGCTTAGTAATGTAGTCAACACCGCCGACTTCAAAAGCTTTGACTTTGTGAAAAATTTCCTCAAAAACACTCAAAAAAATAACCGGAATTTCCCTCGTTTTCTCGTTGGATTTCAGTCTAGCACATACTTCATATCCGTTCATTTTGGGCATGGCAATATCTAGCAAAATTAAGTCCGGGAGAACGGTTAAATTAGCATTGACCGCCATTTCTCCTGAAATCGCCCGCTGAACTTTATACCCTTCTTTCGTCAATATGTTTGATATAAACCGCAGGTTGTGGGGCTGATCATCAATAATTAAAATGTGAATACTTTCTTTGTCAAATATCATTTTTTTCGGGTCATTGTGATGTTTTTAGTGCTAAAAGCAGATTGATTATTTAATAAATTTAGCGATTGCTTCCGATCATCATCATCATCATTATTTATTAAATATTTTCAAACTCAGCAAATAGAGGATTAACTTTAGATATTAGCCATCAACTAACGCACCTTCTTTTTTTTAAACTTATTGGTTGCTTGTCTTAAGTTTTCACTCAAATTAACCCTACTTAACCACAGTTTATTGTCAAAACAAATCGCCTTTTTTGCGGTACAAATTAAGTATGCCGAAAAACAATCATCGCTTGGGCACTCCAGACCAAAGCAAGCGGGTTTTTTAACTTTGTTCAAAAGCTAGGACAAAGTATTTTCGTTCAACCCGGTTGATGCGGGCAGGACAGTTTTTTGCTTGACTTTAGCATTAAAAGTCCCAGGAGGATAACGCAAGTTTCTGGACATTATGCTGCCACATTCAAAGGGTTTTAGCAGAGATAAACACCTGGACATACCGCGAGGGGAAGAAACAGTTTTTTTTACTCTTTTCGTTGCAACAAAGTATGGCTGTGAAAAACCTCGGTTTTGACCCACCCGCCCATCAGTCTTAAGATATTTATAGGTAACTAAGAGTATATAGCAATCCACCCTGCACCCAAAGCCTACCATATAAACTATTTTTTCGGTCTTTTCTATGCCAGCAATTCCTTAAGTTTAGCAATATTTTCACTGCTAAAGTAAATTTTAATTTCTAGTTCTTGGTCAGATTCCCACAGCAGCAGCAGATTATCTTCGCCCAAGGCGATTTCGGGATTGTTTAATTCAAGTGTTTGATATTTAACTTCGGGAATTCCTACGCGAATTACCAGTTCCGCTTCCAACTGAGGATAGATGTACAATTGCTGTTGCAAGTTGTCAAGTTCTAGTTTGTCAACAGTGTTGTTACGTTGGACAGGGGAATCGGGTTTGTACCAATAGAGAGTTTCCTCCCGAATTTCGGGATTGACTATCACAAATGTTTCGTCAAAACGCTGGGGGTGCCAGTGAATTTCGCTCAGACCGCCGATTTGCGGAATCAGTCGCTCTACCCAGCTAATTTCTTTGCCGTTCAGGTTTGCCCACCACTGACTAATATTATCGAGATTTTCAGCATTTTCGGGGTCGGTGCTGCCGGACTGCCAGACTGTTTTTAGTTGTTGCATATACAGGTTCTCCAGCGAATTTAAATTTGAGATTGCAGGTGTTCAATTGGAGATTCATTCGTTATACAATAATTTTAATGGACTTACCAATTATTTACCACGAAGATTACGTTGCACCTCTGCCACCGGATCACCGCTTCCCGATGGCAAAGTTTCGGATGCTTTACCAGATGCTGCTGGCGGACGGGGTAGCAGATAAATCGCAATTTCACGCTCCCGAACTTCCCCCTCAAGAATGGATTGAATTAGTCCACGACCACTCCTATGTTCAAGCTTACTGCAACGGGACGCTGGATAACAAAGCGACTCGGCGAATTGGTCTGCCTTGGAGTCGGGCCCTGGCCAACCGCACTTGCACTGCGGTTGCAGGAACTGTACTAACTGCAAAACTCGCTTTAGACTACGGTTTGGCTTGCAATACTGCGGGCGGAACTCATCACGCCTTCCCTGCTTTTGGGTCTGGTTTTTGTATTTTTAATGATTTGGCGATCGCCTCTCGCGTATTGCAAAAAAATGGTTTAGTTCGCAAAGTTTTAATTATCGATTTAGATGTCCACCAAGGAGACGGAACCGCCGTAATTTTCCAAGATGACAGCAGCGTTTTTACTTTCTCGATGCACTGCGAAGTCAATTTTCCCGGCACTAAACAAAAGGGCGATTTAGATGTACCTTTGCCTGTCGGTATGGAGGACGACGAATATTTACAAACATTGGATAAATTCTTACCAGATTTGCTTTCAAATGTCAAGCCAGATTTAGTTTTGTACGATGCTGGAGTAGACCCTCATCACGGTGACAAACTGGGAAAATTAGCTTTAACTGATACGGGCTTATTTCGCCGGGAAATGCAAGTTTTGACGGCGTGTTTGGCTGGCGGCTATCCCGTTGCCTGCGTGATTGGCGGGGGCTATTCCGATGACGCTAAGGGGTTAGTTTACCGGCATTCGCTGCTGCACCGAGCCGCCAGTCAAGCCTACAGGCAGTATCGACTTTGATCCAGAGCGGCGATACTTCCGAAATATGGCCGAAAAAACTGTCTCCCTCACCGAAACAAATAAAAATACTATTAGTCATCGCTCCAGCTTGCCAGATGGGTACAACTTGAGCTAAAAAGTTGTTAAACAAACAACGGTACTTATGTCGAAGGCCAGCGAGTCCAATCACCCCTATCCACTGCTGGTTGTCATTGTTAACTACCGAACCTCTAGTTTGACAATTGACTGCTTGCGCTCTCTAGTTAGCGAAGTTCAATCGCTGCCTGGTATGCGAGTTGTAGTTGGCGACAATGCTTCAGGCGATCGCTCCGTCGAAGAAATTAGTAGTGCGATCGTCTCAGAAGGCTGGAATGAATGGGCATCCTTCGTTCCCCTAGACCGCAACGGCGGATTTGCCTTCGGCAACAACGCCCTGATCCGTCCCGCCCTCCAATCCACCAATCCCCCCCCTTACTTCCTGCTGCTCAACCCAGACACCATAGTTCGCCCCGGTGCCTTAAAAGCCCTTGTCGATTTCATGGACACTCATCCCGAAGCCGGCATCGCCGGCAGCCGCTTGGAAGACCCAGACGGCACGCCCCAGGAGTCAGCTTTTCGGTTTCACAACCTCTTTACCGAACTCGATTTTGGTTGGCGGACAGGCTTTATATCGAAGTTATTAGCCAACTGGGCCGCAGCGCCTCCCATTTCCCAAGAAACCTGTCAAACTGATTGGGTAGCGGGAGCCAGCATGATCGTCCGTCGCGAAGTATTTGAAAAGATTGGCTTGATGGATGAAGCTTATTTCATGTACTGCGAAGAAATGGACTTTTGTCTGCAAGCGAACAAAGCTGGCTGGAGTTGCTGGTACGTACCCGAAAGTCGCGTTGTCCACTTAGTCGGCCAAAGCTCAGGCGTCACTGACACCAAAAAGCCCGCCAAGCGGCTGCCTACCTATTGGTTTGATTCCCGGCGTAGGTACTTTATCAAAAATTACGGCTTGGTTTACACAGCATTAACTGATGTATCCTGGGCTTCGGGTTTTGCAGCCTGGAGAGTGCGCCGCGTACTTCAAGGCAAACCAGATGGCGATCCACCACAATTACTGAGGGATTTTGTATTAAATAGTGTATTTTTAAAGGGGGGTAAGATTGAAAAATCCAAAAACTTTTAAAGGGAGTTGGTAAATCGGTCAAAGCCAACTAAACGAGGTTAACCTAGGCAAGCAAAATATTTTATGATGCTGCAGAGAAATTAGTATTCTTGATCGATAAAACCGGATTGCTCCTTCCTCAAAAACCTGATATACCCATTAATATCGTCGGCATCTAGCAACAAGAGAGTAAACAAGAAATAGTGTGAATTAGAGCTTATGGTAACTGAGCAAAACTTAATCACCAGTGAAAATCAAGTAGAAGATTCCAGGCTGGGACTGTGGCAGCAAATTAAAGAAGACTGGATTGCTCATGGTCGAGATTGGACAAAACCGGGATTTCGCGCCGTAGCAGTGCAGCGTTTTGGCGTCTGGAGAATGCAGGTAGAACCGAAATTACTGCGAGCTCCTTTGAGCATTATTTATCGAACACTCTACCGAAAAGTCCGCAATAGTTACGGGATAGACTTGCCCTACACTGTGAAGCTCGGTCGTCGCGTGGTGATTGAACATCAAAACGCTATTATTATTCACGGATATTGTACGATCGGCGACGACTGCATTATCCGGCAAGGTGTAACGTTGGGAAACCGCTATTTGGACAAACCGCTAGAATCCCCTCAATTGGGCGATCGGGTTAACGTCGGTGCTGGTGCAAAAATCCTCGGAAAAGTAAACTTGGGAGACGATGTAAATATTGGTGCCAATGCAGTCGTCTTGTCAGATGTTCCCGCAGGCAAAACAGCAGTGGGCATCCCAGCCAAGATTCTTCAATCTACTAAAAATTCCGACACTTAATGCTAAAATCAATCAAGTCAGTTGACAACGGAAGGCTAGTAAAATGCGTTTATTAATAGTCCAGTATGCCGGCGATTACCGCGAAGCATTTGAACGCTTTGCTGAAGGTAAAGGAGAAACATACTATGCTCAAAAATATTCGGTTGACGCAGTTGCTGAAATTGGCAAGCTGATGGAGGAAGTTACAGTTATTTGTTGCTTGACAGCAGAACCTTACGATCGAGTTTTAGCAAATGGAGTACGAGCAATCGGTGCCGGATTTCAAGGTAAAATTCAGATGAAAAACTTACTTCGCTTGATAGCAGAACAAAAGCCTACTCATTTAGTTTTGCGAACCCCGATTGGAGAAATTTTTCAATGGGCAATCCGACACAAAGTTAAAACAATAGCCACGTTAGCAGACTCTTTTTCAACCCAAGGTTTGCGAAACAAAATTAAAAATTATTGGCTAGCTAGCCTCTTAAATAACAATCAAATTGAATGGATAGGAAATCACGGTATTAATTCATGCCTATCTCTGCAAAAAATCGGTGTAAAACCTAGTAAAATTATTCCTTGGGACTGGCCTTCTACTGTTACGCCAGATTTTTTTGAGCCGAAAACGCTGCCAGTTGGTAAAAAAACTTGGAATCTAGTTTACATCGGCAGCATTACAGAATCTAAAGGGATTGGCGATGTTATAGAAGCGGTAGCGAAGTTAAAAGCCAAGAATTTATCAGTGAACTTAAAGATAGCAGGTCAAGGTGAAGTCGCAGAGTTTACCAAGCAAGCCCAAAAATTGCAAGTATCAGACAGCGTAGAGTTCCTGGGACTGTTGGAAAACAATCGTGTAGTACATCTGATGAGAGAAGCTGACCTAGTTGTAATTCCCAGTCACCACGAATATCCAGAAGGATTCCCAATGACAATTTATGAAGCTCTCTGTTCTCAAACTCCTATTATTGCTTCAGATCACCCAATGTTTAAGAACAACTTAAAACATCGAGAAAATGCGATGATCTTTTCGGCTAGCGACTCTACAGATTTAGGGGTACAGATTGAAAAATTGCTTTCAGACGCACCTCTTTATAAAAGTATTTCATTAGCTACGGCTGATGCTTGGAAAAGGTTACAAATTCCGGTGAAATGGGCATTGATGATTGAACGTTGGATAGCCGAGAGCGAAGAAAATCGGCAGTGGTTATTAGAACACGCTCTTTCGTCAGGACTCTACCACTCTAGATCGGAATAAAAGCTTACTGGACCGAGATTCAAGCAATCTCAATGCTCAGGTTAAAGAGTCCTCTTAACGCAAACTTCACAAATAAGCACAATTGTCTACATCATTAAAACACTGCACAAACAATGGTTGAGTCAATCACTAAGCCAATCGTTTCTGCTACAGAAGCAGACTGGAGCCGCGAAAAATCTAGCAAGTGGTGGGAACCCAGTCGCCAACTGCTCAAATCTATCCGCAACTATCAAAAGTGGCAGAAGCAGGGTGGGGTTTTAGGCTATTTTTTATGCCGTTTGAACATCATCGAGTATCGATTCTGGAGCGTTGTAACTGCAACAGACATCCCTTTAAATTGCCAAATACAAGGAGGACTGCTGCTGCCTCATCCTAATGGCATTGTCATTCATCCCAGTGCTTCCATTGGCCCTAACTGTCTGATTCTTCAACAGGTGACAATTGTTGCTGATGTCAAAATCGGCGGTCACGTCGATATTGGTGCAGGAGCGAAAATTATTCGCTCCGTAACGATCGGCGATCATGCTTTGATTGGTGCCAATGCTGTGGTGATTTGTGACGTGCCACCAGGTGCAACCGCAGTGGGAATTCCCGCAAAAATTATCGAAAAAAAGACCCCTAAAGTCTGATAAAAATTATAGAAGTCGCAGAAAAAACAGCAAATTAGCTCGATTTTTATTAAATTACAAGAACTACTCAGTAGTTGAATTCAATAAGTAAAAATTGAAAAAAATTGGAGTGGTTGCCAACAGCTAAGATTTGGGATTCAAAAATTAACAAAAACCCGCGGCTTTCAGTCGCCGGAGATCCAAAACCTCAAATTTTCCCCCTCACTTTTCAACCTGGTTTCAATCTTTCGAGTACCAACTCAGCGCGCCTCCGTGCAACTTTTTCCCACGTAAATTCCTGTGCCCGCGATCGGGCAGAGTCACTCATCCGAAGCCGCAACTCGGCACAACCTGCTAACTGTTGCAAGCCCGTCACTAGCGCTTCTTCATCATAGGGCGAAACAATTATGCCCTCTTTGCCATCTCGGACAACGCCACCCGCTCCCATAGGGGACGTTAGAACTGGCAAACCGTTAGCCATCGCTTCATAAGTAACCAGCGGACTACCTTCCTCGATACTGGGAAAGGCAAAAAAGTCAGCTTCGCGATAAGCAAGGGCAATATCGCTGGTGTAATCCCTATGAATTACATCTGAGCGTGCTAAAATTCTGCTGCAAGTTTCAGCAATTCCTGGCTCCATACTTCCGCAAAGCAGTAGTCTGCCTTTAATTACCGCTTTTTCCCAAGCCCGCAACAGCAAATGAGCTCCTTTTCTGACGCAAACACTGCCCACAAAGATAACAGTAATCGTGTCTGACAGTGGCTTGTCGGTCGAAAAATTCGGGAAGCGCTTGGGAGACCACCCGTAACTGGTAAGGATCAGTTTATGTTCGGGAACTCCCGCTCCCATAAAAGATTTTTTGACCTCGGGACTCGGACAAAAAATGAAATCAGCCAAACTAATTTCTTCCTCCTCTTGCTGAATCATATCAGCAGTAATTTTGTGTTGGGGAGCGATTCCCAAGCGGCTGGAAGCATCATCAATAATAAATTTTGCCTGCTTTGTATAGCAGTTGATCCGCTCCAAAAAAATGGGTTTTCTCTGTTGCTTCACTTTCCTAAAGGTTCCGATCGAAGTGTTAGGCCACAAGTAAACTGCATCAAAATTCTTGAGATCTCTGAGAAAAAGCTTTTCTGTACAATCTCTAGGTCCGTCAGCGTTGCGGTAATATAGCCATTTGAGGTATCTGGGTACAGATTCTACAAGATTCGGTCTGCGACATGACGGCTCGCAATTCGGAACAACCATGCGGACTTTACAGTCAGGGTAATTCCACTGTTCGCAGAGTGAAAAAAATGTATGGCTGGCTCCTCGATCCGTACAGTAAAGTGTGAAGAAAGAAGTTAAATTCAGCATTTTTGATTAATAAGCTTTACTAAACATGATTGATGTGGCTTAATACAAAAGAATCTAGAGGCACTTTAACACCGAAAACCGCCAATTAAGGTAAGTTTACAGTATCTTTATATTGTAAACTTACCTTGAGTGTCAATAAAATATTAAAATAGCAACTCGCGACTCGAATTCAAGAGGTAAACCTTGAAACAAATTGGATTAGTAGCGATCGGACGAAATGAAGGGCAGCGCCTCCGCCAATGCCTAGTCTCGGCCACAGACAAAGTTGCCCGCGTCGTCTACGTCGATTCCGGCTCAACAGACGGTAGCCTAGAGTTAGCCCGATCGCTGGGAGCCGATACAGTAGAACTAGACTTATCTATACCGTTTACCGCAGCCCGCGCCAGAAATGAAGGCTTTGCCCGCTTGCTGGAACTAGCGCCAGACATCGAATTTGTCCAATTTGTGGACGGTGACTGCGAAGTAGTTGATGGATGGATCGATCGAGCCTACAGCGAACTCGCAGCCAAACCAGACGTAGCAGCAGTATGCGGGCGCAGGCGCGAACGATACCCCGAAGCAAGCCTCTACAACCAATTGTGCGACATCGAGTGGGATACCCCCATCGGCGAAACCAAAGCCTGCGGTGGCGATTCCATGATGCGCGCCACCGCATTTCAGCAAGTCGAAGGTTTCAATCCCGCACTAATAGCCGGCGAAGAACCCGAACTGTGCTTGCGGCTTGGCCAAGAAAATTGGAAAATTCTTCGCTTAGACGCAGAAATGACCCTGCACGACGCGCAAATGACCAGTTTTGCTCAGTGGTGGAAGCGCGCCCAAAGAGCTGGTTACGCCTACGCCGAGGGTTCCTGGATGCACGGAAGCGAACCAGAGCGCCATTGGGTCAAAGAAACCCGCAGCACCTGGTTTTGGGGCTTAGTCTTGCCAGCCCTAGCCTTGGCAATGATATGGCCGACAAAAGGCTGGAGCTTGTTACTATTGAGTGGCTACCCCTTAGCAACCTATCGCACCTATAACTATTATCTAAAGCATCGGGCTTTCACCACTAAAGACTCAGCCATCTACGCTTGGTCTTGCGTATTAGCCAAATTTCCCCAGCTACAAGGTCAAATCCAGTTTCACCAGCGCCGATTGCTGGGGCAGCAGAGCAAGCTAATCGAATACAAAACCACCAACTCTATTAATTCAGCCAGCTAGAATTACAGCTAACGTCCCAGAAAGTCCACCCCTGAGTAGCAAAAAAATGAGTAATAAAAAATTAAAAGTTTTACTGATTGTAGAACAGTGCAATCCTGACTGGGCATCAGTACCTTTGGTTGGGTACAATTTTTTTCAAGAAATAAACAATTTAGTTGATACGACACTCGTTACCCATATAAGAAATAAACCAGCTCTTGAAAAACACCCAGAGTATGAAAAAATTATCTACATCGAAGAAGGAAAGTTAACCAAACAATATTATAAAATAGTCGAAAAACTCACCGCAAACGGGCGAGTCAATTGGCCTCTTTATAATACCTTGAGCTACCCAATTTATGAAGAATTTAATCAGCAAGTATATGAAAAATTCAAAGGAAAAATACTCAACGGAGATTATGACATAGTTCATGCAATTACCCCGATGATGCCGCGGTATCCGTTTAAGGTAGTCAGTGTTTGCCAGCAGACTCCTTTTATTCTAGGCCCTGTGAATGGGGGCATTCCCTTTCCACCAGGTTTTCAAGAAACGGCAAAACAAGAATTTGCTCAATTCAACTTTTTGAGAGCAGTTGGTCGAGCATTAATTCCAGGTTATGTAGAAACTTACAAAAAAGCCGACAAAATTTTAGCAGGTTCAACATATACTTTCAATATGCTAAAAGATTTGTTTGCAATACCGGATCAAAAAATTGATTTGTTTTACGAAAATGGCATTTCGGAGGATTTCTTAAACCAGACAAGTATCCCAATTAAAGATGTTAGCCATATCAATCTGCTTTTTGTGGGTCGGTTAGTTCCTTACAAATGCGCCGATATTGTCATTGAGTCTATTGGGAAATTAGACCCGGTAATTCAAAGTAAAATCCGCTTAAGCATAGTAGGAGACGGCTCAGAAAGAGACAACTTGGAAAACCGAGTGAAGGAGCTTGATTTAGGCGAAATAGTCAGCTTTGCCGGGTGGGTAAATCAACAAGAAACTCTGGATTATTACAGAAAAGCAGATATTTTTTGTTTCCCTTCGATCCGAGAGTTTGGCGGCGCAGTGGTAATGGAAGCTATGGCTTGCGGACTCCCCTGCATAGTGGCTAATAACGGCGGTATTGGTGAATACGTGAATGAAGAAACTGGTTTTAAGATCGAGCCGATTTCTAGAGAGTATCTCACCCAGGAGTTAACAAGTAAAATTAAGCTGTTAGTCGAAGATGATCGGCTGCGGGAAAGTATGTCAGCTAAGGCGATCGAAAAAGCCAGAGAATTTGCGTGGGAAAACAAAGCCATAAAAATCGTCGAGATTTACGAAAAAACGCTCGGTGAAAAAGGGGTTCGTGCATCTGCGTAGTGATAATATTGTTGAGTTAAGAATTAAAAAGCAGGTACGAAATGAAGGCAAAAATTGGATACTTTATTCCACAATTTCCCGGACAAACACACATTTTTTTATGGCGGGAGCGACAATTTCTTGCAGAACTTGGAATTGAAACAGATTTAGTATCAACTCAACCTCCCGCCAGAGCGATCGCTTCTCACGTATGGGCAGAAGAAGCTCAAAAAAATACTGTTTATCTATTTCCCTTTGCTGCGAAAGATTTTATTAACTCATTCCTAGAGGTTCTCAAAGCGGGCCCCGGTGCATGGTGGCAGTGCATCGCAGTTATTGCCAAAGCGAGTGACACATCCTTATCTGAAAAGGGGCGACTCTTGGCATGGATTTTTGTGGCTGGCAAACTAGCAGGGTTAACAAAAACAAAAGGTTGGTCCCACATCCACGTTCATTCCTGTGCCAATGCCGCCAATATAGCCTTATTTAACTCAATTCTTACAGGCTGTACTTACAGTATGACTCTTCACGGGCCTACTCTAGAAGTGTACGGGTCCAATCAGGAACAAAAGTGGAAAAATGCTGCTTTTGCGATCGTCATATCTCAACTGCTTCTCAATGATGTCAAACATAAATTAGCGAACTTTCTTCCGAAACAATTAGCTGTTGCTCCAATGGGAGTTAATTTTGCAGAAATTAAACGCACCAGCCCTTACACGCCTTGGCAAGAAGGAAGTCCGTGCAAGATTTTTGCTTGCGGCCGCCTCAACCCGGTGAAAGGTCACAAATACTTGATTGAGACGGTAGAATTGCTGCGAAATCGGGGATTTGACGTGAGGCTGCAAATTGCAGGCGAGGATGAACAAGGGGGCAGCGGATATCACCAAGAGCTACAAAAAATGATTGAAGATAAATCGATGTCCGAATGCGTGGAGCTACTTGGGGCTGTTTCGGAACAGGCAATTCGCCAAGGTTTAGAAGCAGCTCACATTTTCGCTTTGGCAAGTTTGAATGAAGGAGTTCCGGTTGCTGTCATGGAAGCAATGGCGATGGAGGTGCCGGCGGTAGTTACTAATGTCGGCGGAACTTCTGAGCTAGTAGATGACGGCGCGGATGCTGTATTAGTCCAATCAGAAAAACCCGAAGAAATGGCAGATGCGATCGCCAATCTCCTCCAAAATCCCGAACTTGCTTTGAGGCTCAGTCAGGAAGCTCGGAAAAAAATCATGGCCAAATTTAGCCACGGCCGCAGTGCAGAAACTTTAGCTCAGTGCTTGGAAAAACTTGGAATAACTAACCCGTCTTAGCTAACAGCCAAAGAACAAATTTAATCTAAGAGTACATAAATCCAGTTGGACCCAAAACAAGTTATGCCAATGGTAATTGTTGCTCAGAATGCCTCAACTAAATTCGGCGGCGAGTCATTGTTGTCGCTCAACTACTTCGGGATACTTCGATCGCGCCAAATAGAAACATTGTTAATAGTTCACGCACGCACACAGGCTGAACTAAAAGCTCTGTTTCCGGCGATCGGGCGATCAAATGCACTTTGTACCCGACACTTGGGTGCATCGGCTGCTTAACAATTGCGGGCGATTTATTCCTGTAAGAGTGAATGACTTTACTTGTGGACCGCTCACTCACCTGTACACCCAAGTGCTACAGCGTCGTATTGTCCGGCGGCTGGTGAGTGAACACGAGATTGATATTGTCGAACCGACACCAGTCTCGGCAACAGTTCCTTCGTTGATGTTCGGATTGGGAGTTTCGGTAGTTATCGGGCCGATGAACACGTCGGTTAAATGTATCGGCTCAATAAGTAGTCAAACAAAATTAATTACACAAACAGCTAATATGATATAATAGAAATATCAAGTTGTCTTCAAAGAGGCTTTATATGTTTTTACTTCGAGATATCAATCCAGTTTCCTTGAAATTGCTAAACCGAATTTATCGAGAAAGCAGACATCATCAAGTGCGCCAAAGAGCACATTTTTTAATTTTAGCCTCACAAAATCTCACAAATGAAAATTTAATGAAAATCTTTAAAGTTAGTTATAAGACCATGTATAACTGGTTAAATCGATGGGAACATGAGGGAATGCTCGGATTATATAATAAACCAGGTAGAGGCAGAAAAGAAACATTTAATTCCGCACAATCAGATCAAATTAGAGACTGGGTAAAATTGCAACCAAAACAATTAAAGCAAGTAGTAAAAAAAATCAAAAAAGAAGGGTCTGTCAATATAAGTACAAAAACAATTAAGAGAATAATTAAAAAAAAAGCATGAGTTGGCATAGGATGCGTCGAGGTGTTGGCGGCAAGCCAGATCCCATAGAATACCAGGAAAAAAAAGAAAAGTTGTCAAAATTAAAACAATTAGAAGATGAGGGAAAAATTGATTTATACTATTTGGATGAATCCGGATTTTGTGGCATCCCTTGTGTCCCTTATGGATGGCAAGATATTGGTGAATATTTGTCAATTGATAGTCGTAGAACAAAGCGTTTAAATGTCTTGGGAATCATGAATCGGCAAAACAACCTTCATGCTTATGTTTCAGAGCAGACTATTAATTCTGATGTAATCATAGCCTGCATAGATACTTTCTTTGCTGTGGTGGAGCGGCCAACAGTTATTGTAGTAGATCAAGCTTCTATCCATACGCTTCAATGCCATTTTCGAGAAAGTTGAAGAATGGAAAGAACGCGGTTTAACTATATTTGAATTGCCTACTTATTCACCTGAATTGAATTTAATTGAGATTTTGTGGCGGTTTATCAAATATCAATGGCTCGAAATAGATGCCTACTCTAGCTGGCAATCTCTTGTTTCATCTGTAGAAAGAATTCTTAAAGAATTTGGAGATAATTATGTAATTAATTTTGCTTAACTACTTAAAGCATAAAGCAGCAGCTTTCAGGTTGAAAGCTGCTGCTTGGGGGTGCTAAAAAAGTATGTGGTGGCCCAAAGACCGCGCTCTACATCCTAGCTAGCTAAAAACGGGTTAACCCGTTAGTTTGGTTAACCCGCGAACTTGGAAACATGCAGATCAATTAGTTTTGCACTACCAGCTTAACGTTGGCATTTTGCAAACCGCGCTGCTTGACTGCTGCCAAGGTCTTGTTAACTGCGTACTTCTGGTTGATGGAGTTGATTAACTCTGTTTGATTGTGTTTTTTGGCGACGCCCCAGAGGTCGGCAATCAGGTCAAAAGAACCATCGCTATTGCGAGACCAACCCAGGTCATATTCGCCTTCGAGAATCGCTACGATGTCGGAGCGAACGCGCTGACCATTATAGCCACGAACATCAGCTTCTGACTTGACTGAAATGCCCAAGTCGCGCAGGGAAGCTTTCAGGATTTCGGCATCGGTGATTTTGGTACGCAGTGTGCTAAAGTGAGACATTGGATTTCCTCCTAATACAACTGAGAGAGAAACAACAACGGTCTGGATTTAACGGTGCCGCTTGGCGGCTCTTGAATCGAACTGCTAGCTGTTGCTAGCCTTTGCTCCTGTTTGGACCAGGAGAAAGCTTTTAGAATTCCATTCGCTGGTATTCAGCGACGGAAGACGCAGCGGGCCGTGCACGCTGTCTAGCCCAATCTCGCAGGGCGGTGACCTGTTCGGTCATTGTTTTAGACAGTGGCATTGTGGATTTAATGGCCGCGATGATGTCTAGCTGCGTAAACTCTCGATCTTGAGCGAAGGCTTCGTACATTGCGGCTACTAGCGCTTGCTCAATCTCTGCACCTGAAAAGCCCTCGGAAACAGTGGAAAGTTGCTCTAAATCGAAGCGAGTAATTTCCCGACGGCGCTTTGACAGGTGAATCTTGAATATATCTTGGCGTTCTTCCTTGGTAGGCAGATCAACAAAGAAGAGTTCGTCGAATCGCCCTTTCCTCAAGAATTCTCCCGGCAACCGCTCGATTCGGTTGGCTGTTGCCATTACGAAGACTGGGGAAGTCTTTTCTTGCATCCAAGTGAGGAAGGAACCGAAAATCCGGCTGGAGGTGCCTCCGTCTGAGTCTGCCGAACCAGTGCCTCCTGCAAAGGCTTTGTCTAGTTCGTCGATGAAGAGGAGCGCTGGAGAGATGGATTCTGCGGTTTTGAGGGCATTGCGGAGGTTGGCTTCCGAGCGACCCACCATCGAGCCGTCGTAAACTCTACCCATATCTAGCCTCAGCAGGGGCAGTCCCCAGAGGCGGGAGGTGGTCTTAGCAATCAGCGATTTTCCGCATCCGGGTACGCCGAGAATTAACATCCCTTTTGGTTGGGGCAGACCGTATTCTCTCGCCCTTTCTGTAAAGGCGTTGGAACGCTGTCTCAGCCACCGCTTCAGCTCTTCTAAGCCGCCGACTGCATCCAGGGTTTCGTCTTCTTCAATAAACTCTAGAATGCCGTTGCGCCGAATTAATTGCTTTTTCTCCGAAAGAACTATGTCTACTTCTTCTTCTGTGAGGCGCCCAGTCGAAACTTGGGCTTTGCGATAAACTTTTTCAGCTTCGTCCTTAGTCAATCCCAAGGCTGCTTTTAAAAGTTTTTCTCGCGCTTCTGTGGTAATGCGTCGCGATTTCGTTTGCTCCAACTGACCAGACAATACTTGGTTTAGTTCCTTCATGTCTGGCAACGCGAAGTCTAATACGACTACTTCCTTTTCTAGCTCGATCGGAATTTGCTGCAAAGGAGACATCAGTATAATTGTCTTTTGCGTTCCTTTGAAGTTGGCGATCGCATCGCGCAACCACCTCGTTACCGGAGGAGAATCTATAAAAGGATGCAGATCTTTGAAAATGTAGATGCTAGCGTTACTGTTGGGTTCTCGCTGCCTGATCACCCATTCAATTGCTGCCTCTGGGGAGACGGTGTTGTGTTGGGTGGTGGTGCGGGGTTGACCATACTCCACAATGCCGTGAGTTACAGTCCAGATAAATACTCGTCGCTGTGGTTTCGCTTGAGCTATTGTCGAAATTGCTTGCTCACACCGCTCTTCCTCGGATGTCACGAGGTAGATCAGAGGATATTGAGCTTGGATTAGAATACTGATCTCTTCTTGCATAGTCCTCGACCCACTAGAGACGGTGCTATCTTTGCTGAATCTCAATGCTGCCCTTCGCTCTCTTACTGAAAATTTCAGTTTTAGCTTTTTGGGGAAGCAAGGCATTCTTAGCAGGGAACCAATTCTTCCTCTCCCGGTTTGGCTGTGCTGGCACTGACGCCTGACACTTGCTTTACTGGAAGATCCTGTTCAGCCAATACGCTCGGCTGACTTGTTACGGATGCCAGTTCTCCATCTCGCATTACTACTGAACCCGTGCATTCTGGACAGTTGTATACCCGATGGGTTTGTCCGTAGGAGGCTTCTACTTCGTCAACCAGTTCGGGATTTCCTAGGTAGAAGACAATTGCCCTTTCTGCAATTGATGACATCGGTTCAGTTTCGACTGCGGCTCGGATTTTGAGCTGGCGATGCAGTTCTGGTGGAAGATACAATGTAACTTTTTGCTTTTCTTGCATATGACAGTGAATTGACTTACCCGGGTATGTATATCAGATTAGCCGCTTAATTCTTTGCTGTCAAGCCTCTATGCTGCTTTAGCGTCATCTTGTAATATTTCGTTACATTTGAGGTGACTCTGGGGCAGTTAACAACGCAAAAGTTGGGATTGTAGCTGATGAGGCCGAAGTGCATCGGCAGGTATGGGTAGCGTCAAGGATGATCGACCAACTATAAATATGAACAATAGATATATAGGAGTAGGGCCAACAAATCCTTTGAGTCGCCATCTGGGGTAAGGTGCGCCATCAGCACCCAGCCCGCTCATGAGGTTACTAACTTTGGGCGTTTTTATTTTGAAACCAAACTCCCCCAAACAGTTTTTATAGCTTTAAGTGTGAAAAATCCGAACGTGAAATAACCGTTTTCGGCTTTTGATCGGGCTCAGATTTAACACACCTTGACAGGGCTAGCGCTCAGCACCCTATGGTTAGACTTTTTGGATGACCTTGTGTAAGGTATTACGCACTTACTTTTTTTGCCCAAATGCTCGCGACAAGGACTCTAGGCTGCAAAATCTTAAATTTAGATGGGTGTCAGCTTATCTTTAATAGGACAGTGCTGGGTAATATATACTTGGATCCGGACCTGCTAACCTGAAATTTTTAATTTTAGATATCAAAGAACTGACTGATGGATTTAGACCAACAGATTCAAGCATTGATCGAAAAAGCTCCGCCCGACGGTTCGACGCCAGAAATCTTAAAGGCGATCGCCCCGGCCCTGGTGTTAATTGCCCAACAGCTACAGCACCTCGAATACTCGATCCTGCAAGCGGTAGACCAAAGTTGGGCGATCGTGGTTTTGAGCAATCTCAAGCAACCGGGACGGGAGAAGAGGGTGATTTATGCTTGGAACAGTATTAAAGATGCGTCGCAGGCTGCGGCTGCTGGGGGCGATCGCCTCAGACCGGTGCTTTTGCCTGTCACTCACATTTTATTTCAGATGATAGCTCTGGAAGGTCTAGACAGCATTGTTTTTTTTGAAAGTCCCGGAAACCAGGAAGTCGGGACGGAAATCCCTCGCGAGCAAGTACAGAGTTTAATTAACGTTTACTTGCAACAGTATCGATCAGCTCCACCGCCGGATATTGCCTAAACAACTCAATTTTCTATTAATTGGTAACAGGGCATTAGGCATTGGGAATTCCCCATTACCAATTCCCCATTACCAATAAAGTGTAACTTTTTAACCTCTAATAAAGCCTACTCAAAACGTATTCAGCCAAATCAATCAAAGCTTGACGGGACTCTGAATGGGGCAGCGCAGCTAAGTATTCGACGGCTTTCTGTGCGTGATTTGTGGCTAGTTCTCGCGATCGCTCTATGCCTCTAGAATCTTCTACCAGTGCCAGGGCCTGCTCTATATCTCCTTCTTGGGCAAATTCGCGTTCTATGAGAACTTCCAAGTAAGGTTTTTCTTCTAAAGCGAATAGTGCGGGTGCTGTCAGATTACCGCTTCTGAGATCCGAGCCTGCAGGTTTCCCCAAAGTTTCCGTTGAAGCGGTGAAATCTAATATATCATCAACTATTTGGAATGCCAAACCAATGTTCCGACCGTAGTTGTACAAATCGTCTGCTATTGCCGCTGAAACCTCGCTCAAACAGCCCGCTGCTTTGGAACTGTTGGCAATTAAAGACGCTGTTTTGTAATAACTTTTTTCGAGGTACGCTTCGATCGACAAGCTGGTGTCAAATCCATTGAGTCCCTGTTGAATTTCCCCCTCAGCTAAATCCATAATCACTTCTGAAAGCAGTTTGACTACTGGCAGGTTGTCGAGATTTGCCAAATGCCAGGAAGATTGAGCAAACAGAAAGTCTCCCGCCAATACTGCCACTCGGTTGTTAAACCGACTGTGAACCGTCGGCACTCCCCGCCGCAGATCCGACTCGTCCACCACGTCGTCGTGGACTAGACTAGCTGTGTGGATCATTTCCGTAATTTCAGCGAGGCGACGGTGTTTTTCCGTGATTTCCCGATCGGGCATAGTCGCCTTGGCCATCAACAGAACGATTGCGGGTCTCACTCGTTTTCCCTTTGTGCCGAATAAGTATTCTGCAGCCGCGTACAAGATGGGATGACGGGCACCCACTAACTGTTTTAAGTTTTCTGTCAACAGTCGCAGGTCTTCTTCAACCGAGGAAAATAGGAGAGTGCTAGAGATCATGGATACGCCGACTCAAGCCGTAAAGTAACAAAATTTTACATATCATATCTTTATTTTAAGGTAATTCTCTGCAATAGAAAAGAAAAATCTAGGCGATCGGCAGTTATTTGTCATCTCCACCCGATGGTCGTCACCCGACTCCCAGAGGCGAGTCGCCGGCTGTCAGAGGGGTTGCCCCTATTGTATCGAATTGTTAAGGACACTGCCAAAAAATCTCTAAATCCCAGAAACCCTGTGTTATTATAGGCATTAAGGATTTAAACAATTCTATACATTAAGTACAGCCAGACTGGCAGGTAGCTTTTAGGTGCCTGTAAAAGTTTCGTAGAGCCGGCCTTGTTAGTCGATCGCAGCCAAAATTTCTGGGACAGATTTTTAGTTCCTCGCGGCTAAAAGCTTTCAGAAGTTAAGAGTAGCGCATCTTATGTGCACGGTAGCTCAAAGCAGCTAAAGTGGATGGTTTTAGGCTGTTTAAGCATCTGTAAAGCAGTAAATCATTATTGATGACCGGGAACGCCTAAATGTTCCCGCAGGCTTGATATGGAAAAACAGCCTTCAGAACCAAGGCATGGTCTTGGGTGCTGACTTAATGTAGTAGGTCTTGAACTTGTCCTCCTCCTCTTCGTCCTTGACTTTTGGTTCTAATTATGATTTATCGCGATATTCCTCTAATTATTCCCATTCTGGCCGCCGGCTATGTAATGACTATTTATGTACTGCTGATGTTGGCCCAACGCAGCGCTAAAATCACTCGATTGGGCGAGTAGTGTACTGCTGGGCAGCCGAAGTCGGCAGCAGCGTCCTCGCTTCACCCTTGAGAATTCGGAATACTCAATAATAACCCTGCCTTGAATGCTTGCGCGCAAAGGCAGGGTTATTATTTACAATTGCGGGCATCGTGATTTTCTGGGCTGCTAGTTACTGCAACACGTAGCTACAGTTATCGATGTTCAATGCCAACAGCCTCAGAGGCAGGATATTATATTTAGTACCAGCTTGTATCGGTCACAGCAAGTTTCATGCCAGGGAAACTCTGCCAATGTTCCGAGAAAGCTATTAAATTATTCTCAAAAACGCTGAGTTTGAAGTTGTCTGCTATGGTGTCAAAAATCGCAATATTCCTATTTTTTATGGCAATAACTTACAGAAATAAAACGCGAAATTTCTGAATGGATTAACCTGCTTGCTCAACAGAAGGAATCCATAAACTTGCACTGAATCACATATTTCATCAAAGGGTGCTTAAATTGCTGATTCAGGCACATAGTCTCTGTCATTTATTCACGGATTATCAAGAAAAAAATTTGCTAGAGAGAGCCACAAAACTAATTTTTAAGTGGAAAATGTTCTAGATATAACTGTATGTTAGAAAAGTAATTGCCAATCTTACTGACCTATTAAAGCTCTATTAACTTTTAATTGAAAAAACAAAAAAACAGAGTAGAATTTGTCAGAAATTATCCAGCTCCACTGCCTAAATTGTTGTCTGAGGCAGACGAACTAAAACAAGTTTAGATAAATCTGATGCACAATGCTTTACAAGCGATAGAGAATTGCCGAGTTTTAAAAGTATAGGTGAGAGAGAAAATCAGAGCCTGCTCGTCAGTGGCAACTGAATTACCCGGAAATTTTGCCACGAATATTTGATCCGTTCTGTAGCACAAAACCCGCCGACGAAGGCAGCGGGTTGGGACTGGAGATTGTTAAAAAAAGTGTGGAAAAACATTCGGGTAAAATAGAAGTAACATCAGTTATCGGTCAAAGGACGTGTATTGTGTCAATTTCGATCGCCGTTGAGCGCGATCGCACTAAAAATCATACCAATGCGCGACAAAAAATGCAACTCTAGACCGATGTCAAATCTCGATTGCGGTTAGCGTGCTGCGACTGTAAAATCGGAAATCTAAAATGGTATTAAGTGCCGGTTCCCCCTGCATCTATCCCCCTTGATTTGCCCATGTCAACAACAGTTTATGATACCCAAAGCTTGCTAGAACAGGCGATCGACCCCAAACCGCTGATGCTGCCTCCAGACACACCCTTGAAAGTCGCAATTGCTGCCATGACTCAGGCGAGTGCCAGTTGCATTTTAATTGCGTTTGAGCAGCAATTGCTCGGAATTTTTACAGAACGCGATGTTGTGAAAATAACTGCTAGCGAAATACCGCTAGCAGGGGTGGCAATTTCTGAGGTGATGACTGAAAACCCGATCGCCATTTCCCTCGATCAAGCGGGGAATATCTTCAAGGTATTGAGCATATTGCGATCGAATAGAATCCGTCATTTACCCCTCCTAGACGAAGGTGGCAAGTTGCTAGGCGCTATCACCTGCGAAAGCATCCGTGAAATTCTCAAACCGGCAGACTTGCTGAAAATGTGGCGTGCCGAAGAAATTATGACTACACAAGTAATAGTTACCTCAAGCAGCGCCTCAGTTTTAGAAGTCGCAAAACAGATGACAACCCAGCGGAAAAGCTGCATAGTCATTTGCACGGAAAGCGACAACAAAAATCAGAAACCTGTAGGCATAATTACAGAACGCGACATTGTTAAATTCCAAGCTTCTGGACTAGATTTCGCAGGTACTCCCGTCACCACCGCGATGAGTTTTCCGCTGATACCGTTGCAGGTAAAAGCCACCTTGTGGCAGGCTCACCAGTTAATGCAGCAGCACCGCATCCGACGCTTGGTGGTGGTGGACGAGGAAGGATATTTAGCCGGAATTGTGACTGAAATTAGCCTGCTGCAGGCATTAGATCCGGTAGAAATGCACGCCAATATCGAGCTTTTGCAGGAAACAGTTGCCGACAAAATTCAGGAGTTAAACAAAATGAACGAAGAATTACAAAAAGAAGCGTTACAGAGAACAGAAATCGAGGAAAAGCTGCGAGTTTTAAATGATAATTTGGAAGGACAAATCAAACAGCGAACTTTAGAATTAATTAATACCAACAGTCAGTTAAAAAAGGAAATACAAGACCGCACCAACGCTGAAGCTGAAGTTCGCCGCCTCAACACCGAACTCGAACAGCGAGTTCTAGACCGCACGGTTCAACTAGCAGCCAGTAACGAAGAATTACAGCAACAAATTAGCGGTAAAAAGTTGCTCGAAGAAAAATTGCACTTTTCTGAAAAGAAAGTGCGCGCCGTTTTTGAAGCCATGACCGACATCGTTCTCGTGCTAGACAGTCAGCGGAACATAGAAGTTTTGCCAACGAATGTGGCAGCGGCTTCTGAGCCTGATTGTGATATAGTCAGCTTGACCATAGAACATTTTTTTGACGACGACAACCCGGATGATTGGTGGGTGTTAGTTCAGCAAGTGTTAGAAACACAACAAACTCTCAATTTTGACTACAGCTTAACAGTTTGTGGTCGCAAAATTTGGTTTTCTGCCTGCATTTCTCTGTTTTCAAAAGATGCAGTCATTTGGGTTGCCCGCAACATCAATGCTCGCAAAATAGCCGAGTCAGCGCTGTCCCAAAAAAATGCAGAGTTATCTCATACCTTAGAAGAACTGAAGCGGACTCAAAAAGAACTCATTCAATCAGAAAAAATGGCAGCCCTTGGACAGTTAATTGCTGGAGTTGCTCATGAAATCAATTCTCCTTTAGGGGCGATTCGCTCTTCTGTGCAGAACATCGCCGATTTCTGGGCCGAACAATTGCAGCAGTTGCCGATATTTTTTCAACAGCTATCCCCGGAACAGCGGCAGGATTTCTTTGCTTTGCTACACACGTCCAGCCAAGGAACAGATACATTATCTAGTAAAGAAAAACGTCAGTTAAAAAAAATTTTGCAGGAGCAATTAGAATCAGAAAACATTGACGACGCCGCCAGTCTTGCCTGTACGTTATTAGATATCGGCATCGGCAATAATGTAGAACGTTTCTTGCCTTTGTTGAAAGACAGCCAAAGTAGAAACATTGTACAAACCGCCTACCAATTTGCTACGGTACAAAAAAGCACTAAAAATATTGCTACTGCTACAGATAGGGCAGCAAAAATCGTTTTTGCTTTGAAAAGCTACTCTCGTTACGATCAGTCGGGTTCCAAAGTGATCGCTAATATTACCGACGGTATTGATACTGTTTTAACGCTTTACCACTACCAAATCAAACACGGTGTGGAAGTAGTCAGAAACTATGGTACTAATTTGCCCTCTGTGCTATGCTATCCTGATGAACTCAATCAAGTTTGGACAAATTTGGTTCACAATGCTTTACAAGCGATGGGCAACAAAGGAGTGTTAAAAATTGATATCAAACACGAAGCGAACGCAATATCAGTCAGTATTACCGACAGTGGTACCGGCATTCCCCCAGAGATTATGCCGAGAATTTTTGAACCGTTTTTCACAACTAAACCTCCAGGGGAAGGCAGTGGTTTGGGATTAGATATAGTTCAAAAAATTCTGGAAAAACACCAAGGTGAACTGCAAGTAGAAAGCGTGCCAGGTCAAACAAAATTTACTATATCCTTGCCCATCGGAATCCCTTGATAGCAATTTAAAAAAGAGGGAAATGCCCAAATTTTAAAATTTAATAGAAGTAAAGTTTTATGCCTAAACCAGTAATTTTGTGCGTTGACGATGAAGTTGTGATCTTAAATAGTTTAAAAATTCAACTGAAAAAAGAATTTGGGGATGCTTACCTCTATGAAGTAGCAGAAAATGCAGATGAAGCTCTGGAAATTATGGAGGAAATTCAAAAAGAAGATGAAAGTGATATTTTGGTCATAGTATCTGACTGGTTAATGCCAGGTATTAAAGGAGATGAGTTTTTGATTATGGTTCACCAAAAATATCCCAAAATTGTGAAAGTCATGCTGACGGGGCAAGCCGACGAAGTAGCAATAGCACGGGTGAAAGAGCAAGCAAACTTGCACCGTTGTTTGTACAAGCCGTGGGAGCGCAAAGAATTAGTAGAAACTATAAAATCTGGTTTGACAAAAATATGAGCAATAAACCTGTGATTATTTGCGTGGATGACGAACCGATAATTCTTGAAAGTTTGAAAATTGAGTTAAAAAAAACCCTGGGAGAAGAACACTTATTAGAAACCGCTGAAGGGGGCGAAGATGCTTTAGAGTTAATCGAGGAATTACTGGCAGAGGGCTGCGAAATCGTAGCAGTGATTTCCGACTATTTGATGCCGAATATCAAAGGAGACGAATTGCTGAAGCAGATTCACAGAATGTCCCCTAAAACTATCAAAATTATGCTGACGGGGCAAGCAGACCTAGAAGCAGTGGCGAATACTATTAAATATGCTAAATTGTACCGATACATATCGAAACCTTGGCAGTCAGAAGATTTGAGGTTGACGGTAAAAGAAGCGATTAACAGCTATTTTAGGGACAAGCAATTAGCGGAACAAAATGCTCAACTCCAAAAGCTGAATCAAGACTTGGAAACTTTGGTCGAGGAGCGGACTGCACAACTGCGCTTGTCTGAGGAAAAGTTTGCTAAAGCTTTTCGTTCTTCTCCCAATCCGATTACTATTACCAGACTTAATGACGGTCGTTATTTAGAAATTAATGAGGCTTTTTGCCAGACAATCGGTTATTCAACTGCAGAAATTCTCGATCGCACGGTGCTTGATTTGAATTTTTGGGAAAATACACAAGCTCGCGCCGAGTTGTTTAAAATGTTAGATGAAGAACAAATTATTCTCAACTACGAATTTGATTTTCGCACTAAAACAGAGGAACTTAGAACGGGGCTGCTGTCAGCAGAAATCATTGACATTCATGGCGAAACCTGCGTGATTTCTGTGATTCAAGATATTAGCGATCGCAAATTAGCCGAAGAAAAACTCCGATCTGTAGCGGCTTCTTTAGCAGCAGCGCAAAGAATCGCCCGTGTCGGTAATTGGGAATGCGATTTCTCGGCCAACACAACTACTTGGTCGGAAGAGTTATCTCGGATTTTTGGACTCGATTCCACCCAGCTTGCGCCAACACTGACTGAGTTTTCGCAATACGTGCATCCCGAAGATAGACAAAAGTGGCAAACAACGATCGACACTGCTATTGCTAGCGGGCAATCTTACAGTTTGGAATATCGAATTCTGCGGCGGGAACCGAAAATTGCTGCGGATAATTGCCCGTCACAAATAAGTGAAGCCGGCTTCATCCGCTACATCGAAGCCAGAGGAGAAGTAGTTGTCAACCAACAAGGGCAAGTGACAAAACTATTCACAACTTTGATGGACATTACTCCACGCAAACTAGCAGAAGTAGCCCTTGCAGAGAGCGAAGAAAAATACCGTCATTTAGTTGAAACTTCCCAAGATATTATCTGGTCTTGCAATGCTCAAGGACACATTACTTTTGTCAACCAAGCAGTTAAAAAAATCTATGGTTACGAGCCTGAAGAAATGCTCGGCTGTACTTTTAGCGATTTTTTGGCTCCAGGAGAAATAGACTGGAAGTGGGAACTTCAGCAGCGTTTGCTGACGGGAAAAACTGTGTTTCAGTACGAGAACATAGTATTAGGAAAAGACGGCAGAAAGATAGATATAAATACTAAGGCGATCGCGCGCATGGACGCTGAAGGAAACATCATCGGCACAACAGGCACTGCTAGCGATATTACCGAACGTAAACAAGCTGAAATAGCCCTGCAAAAAGCCAAAGAAGAAGCCGACAGAGCGAACCGAGCAAAAAGCGAATTTCTCTCGAATATGAGCCACGAATTGCGAACTCCCCTCAACGCAATTCTCGGTTTCAGCCAACTGCTAGCCCGCGACCCAGACCTCGGTGCCGACCAACAGCAATACTTAGGAATTATTACCCAGAGCGGGGAACATTTGCTCGTTCTGATCAACAATATTCTGCAAATGTCAAAAATTGAAGTCGGGCTGGTGACACTTAATAATAGCACCTTCGACTTGCACAAAATGCTAAAAAATACTGAAAATATGCTGAAGCTGCAAGCCGAAAAAAAAGGGTTGCAGTTAATTTTTGATTGCCCACCAGATCTACCTCGATATATAGAAACTGACGAAAGCAAGTTGCGACAAGTATTGATTAATGTAGTAGGAAATGCTATTAAGTTTACGGCAGAAGGTGGTGTTAATTTGAGAATCAAACATGAGTTGTTGAAAACTAAAACTCATGGAGAGATTACGCCAAGTGACAGTTGCTTTTTGCTATTTGAAGTGCAAGACACTGGTTCAGGAATTTCTGCGGAAGAAATGGAGAATTTGTTTAAACCTTTCGCGCAAACAGAAAGCGGGAAAAAAGCTCAAGAAGGAACCGGTTTAGGCTTGCCAATCAGCAAGCAGTTCGTTCAGTTAATGGGAGGGAAGATGACGGTAACAAGCACCCTCGGTCGCGGCAGCATTTTTAGATTTGATGTTAAAGTTTTGTTGCCTAATGCAATGGAAATTCAGGTGGCTCAAACAGCTCGCCGAGTGGTGGGTATTGAAGCCGGACAGCCAGAATACCGGATTTTAGCTGTTGACGATCGCCTGGAAAGCCGCTTGCTGTTGGTCAGAATGCTGACATCGCTTGGCTTTGCGGTGCAGGACGCTGAAAATGGCCTTCAAGCTGTGGAAATGTGGTCGAGTTGGGAACCTCATTTGATTTGGATGGATATGCGGATGCCGGTGATGGACGGTTACGAAGCTACTAAACAGATTAAAGCGCATTTGAAAGGTCAAGCAACGGTGATTATTGCTCTGACTGCAAGTGCTTTTGATGAGGAGCGATCGCTGATTTTGTCTGCTGGTTGCGATGATTTTGTAGCGAAGCCTTTTCGGGAACAAGTGATTCTGGAAAAGATGGCTAAGTATCTGGGAGTCCGCTATGTTTATGATCGAGAAGCTTCGCTAAGTTCTGATGCTACGGTGTCCGCCGAGGTTTCCACGGCAACTGAAACGGCTGATTTGGCTTTTACGCTCAATACTTCATTTTTGGAAGCTATGCCTCCTGAATGGGTTGATGAATTGTATTCTGCGGCGGATGCGGTTGATAACGAAGAGATTTTTCGGCTGTTGTTGTCGATTCCTGCTATTAATGCTAGTGTCCGCAGCGCGATCGCCGATTTAGCCAATAACTTCCGGTGCGATCGGATTATCGATTTGATTGAGGAATTTAGAAAGTGTTGAAGGATGAAAGAAGAAGCGAGCATCTCAATGAAAGCAGCCCAGCTAGAAATTGGAGTTAGGAGCCAGGATTTAGGAGCCAGGAGGAAAGAGTCAGAAGGAAGAAGAAAGAAGGAAGGAGCCAGAAGCCAGAAGAAGTGTTTTTACAAATATGAGATGCTTCCAACAAGAAGGGATAGGGGCAGCTTCAGGATTATTGATGATGTAGGTCGATCGCCTATTTGTAAACTCGCCTGCTATAGACTAATTTACTTGTAGCCAAGCTCCACACCCTCGTAATCCTCAGTCATTCCCAATTCTTTAATCTCAAATCTCAAATCTCATATCTCAAATCTTAACTAGGATAAGTTCTGTAAATATAAAAGGAGTTGATTGAGGAGGGAGTGCTATAATAAGTATTTAACCAGTTTTCCTAATTTCAATAATTCTTAAATTAACAAAAAATAGCGAGCGATGACCAACAATCAAATAGAAGAAAATAAAGGCAACATATTAATTGTTGACGATACTCCAGAAAATTTGCAAGTTTTATCAGCAACGCTGTCCGATCGGGGCTACAAAGTCCGCGGCGTAATTAACGGCAAAATGGCAATCAGGGCCGCGCGCTCTGGTTGTCCCGATTTGATTTTGCTCGACATCAAAATGCCGGACATGGACGGCTACGAAGTCTGCAGACAGCTCAAGGAAGATCCGAAGACCTCCGAAATTCCCGTTATTTTTATCAGCGCTTTAGATGAAGTATTGGACAAACTAACCGCATTTCAAGTTGGAGGGGTAGATTATATCACCAAACCGTTTCATGTAGCAGAAGTTTTAGCGCGAATCGAACACCAACTGACTATCCAGAGACTGAAAAAACAATTGCTCGATCGCAATAAAGAACTGCAACAAGAAATAATAGAACGCAAAAAAGCCGAAGAAGCAGCGGCCGCTGCATCCCTCGCAAAAAGTCAATTCGTTGCCAACATGAGCCACGAATTGCGGACTCCTCTGAACGCCATCCTGGGTTTTACCCAAGTCATGAGCCGCGACTCTTTGCTCAGCCACGAAAATCTCGAAAATCTCCGAATTATTAACCGCAGCGGTCAACATTTGCTGGAACTAATTAACGATGTTTTAGACTTGTCGAAAATAGAAGCAGGGATAATTGGCTTAGATCAACGTAGCTTTGACCTTTATCAACTCCTCGACACTCTCGAAGAAATGTTTCAAATAAAAGCTGAAACAAAAAAAATGCAACTGAGATTTTTCGTGCAGGCAAATGTTCCCCAATATATAAAAACTGACGAAAAAAAGCTGCGCGTTTGCTTAATTAACCTGCTAGCAAATGCCATGAAATTCACTCAGGACGGCGGCCGTATTTGGCTGCGGGTGAGCGTGGAAAGCAACCAGCCACCGCCCGTTGAATCGGAAATTCATCCTAACTCTACCTCGGTCGAACCCTTGTTAATTTTGTTTGAAGTTGAAGACACGGGGATTGGCATAGCCACAGCAGAAATTGATACTTTATTTGATGCTTTCGTGCAAACACAAGCGGGGAGAAAAGCGGCTGATGGTACGGGATTGGGTTTGACAATTACTAAAAAATACGTGCAGATAATGGGTGGGGATATTTGGGTAAAAAGTGTTTTAGGTGAGGGAAGCAGTTTTAAATTTAATATCCGAGTATTTGCGGCTATTTCGTCTGAAATAACAGTGGCGACATTGCAGCGGGTGATCGCACTAGAAGCAGATCAACCAATTTATCGGATTTTAGCAGTTGACGACAATCAAGAAAATCGGCTGCTGCTGGTTAAAATGTTGCAACCAATTGGTTTTGAAGTCCGAGAAGCGGAAAATGGCTACCAAGCTGTTGAACTTTGGGACAGTTGGCAGCCTCATTTAATTTGGCTGGATACGCGAATGCCAGTAATGGATGGTTTTGAAGCTGTCCGACAAATTAGAGCGAAAGAGAAACAAACTCAGTGGCGAACTGTAATTATTGCTCTGACTGCTAGCACTTTTGAGGAAAAAAAAGACGAAATTATCGCCGCAGGTTGCGACGATTTTGTGCGGAAACCTTTTCAAGAACAAATCCTTTTTGATAAGATGGCTTGCTACTTGGGAGTGCGCTATCTTTATCAAGAGTTGCCCCGGCTCCCAGTCGGGGCTTTACGGCGTTATTGTGTGAACGAAAAACCCGATTCATTTTTCGGAGGGCTGCTGGCTCAAATGCCTCAAAGCTGGGTGAAGGAACTCCATGACGCAGCTAATGATGTTAATGAAGAGCTGGCGATTCAACTTGTCGATCGCATCTGGGAAAGTCATCCAACTTTAGCTGAGGCTTTAAAAGATTTGCTTGCCGATTACCGACTAGACAAGATAATGGATTTAACTCAATCGAGTTTAAAATAAATGGATAATAGCGAAATTAAAGTATTGGTGGTTGATGACCAATCAAGCAATCTGCGGTTCTTATCCAAACTGCTAACATCCCAGGGGTATCAAGTTTACCGAGCTATTTGCGGTCAACTGGCGTTGAATGTTGCGATCGCCCATTGCCCGGATTTAATTTTGCTCGACATTAGAATGCCGGAAATGAACGGTTATGAAGTTTGTCGGAGACTGAAAGCGACACCAGAAACCGAACAAATTCCGGTGATATTTTTAAGCGTATTAGATGAAATGAACGATAAATTACAAGCTTTTCGAGTAGGAGGCGCCGACTATATTACTAAACCATTTCAAGTAGAAGAAGTTTTAGCGCGCATCGACAAGCAAGTCCGCTTGCAAAAACTGCAACAGCAATTAAAAGAACAAAATTATCAACTGCAACAGTCACAGTCGCTGCTTGCTAGCATATTAAATAGTTCATTAGACTGTGTGGTGGCTTATTCTGCTGTCCGCAACAATGAGGGATATATTGTAGATTTCCAGTGGCTCTTGATTAACCCGGCCGCTGAAAAATTTTATGGGCTGTTATTAAATGAGATAGTTGGCAAGAATTTGTTAGCCAAAGTTTCCCAAGTTAGCAATAAAAGGTTATTTGATTTGTATGTTTCTGTAGTAGAAACAGGAGAAACTGTAGACCAAGAATTTTATTATGAACAGGAGGGAGATACAATTGTTTGGCTGCACATTGTGGCGGTCAAATTAAACGATGGTCTGGCAGTAACATTTCGTAATATTACCGAGCGCAAACGAGCAGAAATTGCCCTCCGAGACAGCGAAGAACGCTTCCGCGCGATATTCGAGCAGGCTGCGGTCGGCATCGCTAAAACCGCACTTTGTGGTAAATTTATGCGGGTCAATCCCGGCTTTTGTCAAATTGTCCGCTATGCACAATCTGAATTGTTACAGCAAAATTGGGAGGCAATTACTCACCCAGATGATAGAGAAGTGGACAGAGAATACCTGCGCTCGCTGTTATCTGGGAAGATTCAAACTTTTTCTGTGGAAAAGCGTTTGCTATGCAAAGATGAGGCAGTGCGCTGGGCAAATGTTACTGTTTCGGCAATGCGCGATGTCAAGGGGACGCTGCAGTATTTGATTTGTGCGATCGAGGATATTTCCGAACGCAAGCTGGTACAAGAATTGCTGCAAGAGAGTTTAGACACTCAAACCCGCTACGCTCAAGAATTAACTCGTTCTAATGCAGAACTAGAACAGTTTGCTTACGTGGCTTCTCACGATTTGCAAGCGCCTTTGAGCACAATTGCTGGCTACGCTCAACTATTAGAAAAACGCTTTCCCAACCAACTTGATGCCCAAGGGAATAAATTTATCCGCAATATTGTTCATTCTTGCGAGCGGATGCAGGCGCTGATTGATGACTTGCTGGAGTATTCGCGGGTCGGTCGCAGTCAGAAACCTTTTGAAATGATAGATTGCAATCGGGTTTTTGAGGATGCTTGTGCTAATTTGCATTTGGCCATCCGCGAGAATCAAGCTTCAGTTACTAGGGAAAATTTGCCAAGGGTAAAAGGTGACTGTTTTCAACTGCTGCAACTGTTTCAAAATTTAATTGGTAACGCTATTAAGTACCGCAGCAGTGAGGCGCCGGTGGTGCAAGTGGACGCTTCGCGTCAGGGGGATAGCTGGGTGTTTTCAGTGCAGGATAATGGTATTGGGATTGCCTCACAGTACCATCCGCGAATTTTTCAGATTTTTCAGCGCTTGCACACCCAAAAACAGTATTCGGGAACCGGTATCGGTTTAGCGATTTGTCAAAGAATTGTCGATCGGCATGGCGGCAACCTGTGGGTAGAATCAGAACCCAATCGAGGCTCGACTTTTTATTTTTCTATTCCTATACCAAAGTGAAGTCAGCAGTCCGCCTCAAGTAGTCAATCGATTTTAGATTTTAGATTTTAGATTTTAGATTTTAAGAAAGCGACCCCACGGATGAATCCGGGGGCTTGTGAGCAAATTGCTTGATTGTCACCTGTCCTTTACTTAAGCTTTAAATATCTTTATCTGTTCTTTACAAAAATGCTTATAAAGTGTAGCATATTCACTGATGACATCGAGCTAAAAATCTATCAATATAAATCTATTAGCTCTCTCCTTATACAACTTATAAATCAGCGGTGCGCGCAAGACTTGTCAATTTTTTTCAACTGTATCCAGAGCATCTTGCTTTGGGATGCAATAGTTTCCCTAGTAGTTCGCAAAGAAGGATTTGCTATGTGTTTGCAGTTTGCCGGTTCTCGGACAGACTGTCAAGTGAAACAAGCATGATTCGCAAACCTTTGCAAATCGAGAAAAACGGTAAATTACTGCAACACAATTTCAGTGTTCTCAGCCAGATTGACCGGATGATGGCAAGAGATACTTTGCAGGTACTCAGACACGGCTCAAAGTCCCGTAACCTCACAAAAGACGTTCGGAGTGAGGCAAAGCCGTGAATTATAAAAAGAAAAAATTTACTCTTTTAATAGCCAACGATGACGAGGACACGCGCTTTTTGGTGAAGGAAGCACTGGGAGAAGTTCGATTAGCAATTACGAGCGAATTTGTGGAAAATGGAGAACAAGTGCTAGATTACTTGTACCGTCGCGGTCAATATCTTGGTAGCAGCAATTGGCATCAGCCAGACTTGATACTTTTGGATCTGAATATGCCGAGGCTGGACGGACGAGAAACACTAACTTCGATCAGATCTGACCCCCATCTGCAACAAATTCCAGTTGTAATGCTCACAACTTCCCACCGCAGAGGAGATATCTTGCTTTGCTACCGCTTGGGAGCCAATTCTTTCATATCCAAACCAGTCACTTTTGAAGGCTTGCTTGAAGTAATGAAGACTTTATGTGAGTATTGGTTTGAAATCGTTTCACTCCCGCCGGATATGTAAGTATTAATGGAGCGCTAAATGCCTAGTTTGAGTGTATAGTGAATTTAATAAGCCGAAATATTGGCCTATCGCAAGGATCGCTCTCAAAACAAAAAAGTTGCCTTCGACTCGCTCCGAACGCTATAGTTGTGTTAACACGTCACCAATGTCTGAAAATTTTGTTGGTTGAGGATGACCTCGGAGCTCCGACAATGATCGAAGACCTTCTAGGGTCATTCAGCGAGTCTCTATTTCTCCTCCAAACTGTTACGTCTCTGGAGAGAGGAGTCGGGTGTCTGGAGGTAGAAAAGTTTGACGCGGTACTATTAGATTTGTCAGTGTCAGACAGCTTGAGGGGAAGCGAGGCGATCGCAGTTTTGAAAGGGCGATGGCCCACATTGCCAATTGTGGTGCTGACAGATATCAGCGATGAAAATATTGCCCGGTCTGTATTGCGCTGGGGCGCTCAAGATTGTTTGGTAAAGGGAAGATTTCACAGAACTCTGCTGGTGCGGGCAATCCATTACGCGATCGAACGCCAGCAAATCGAAGAACAATTGCGGCAGCAGGCTCTGCGACAGCGGCTGTTGGGCAAAATGATCGAACATATTCGATCGTCAATAGATCCGGCAAGCATTCTCCAAAGTACCGTTGCAGAAGTGCGCCAATTTCTCCAAACAGACCGCGTTTTAATTTATCGCTGTCAGGATTGGGTGTCTCAATTGGACGGGGAAGAGCAAAAAGGTGCGATCGTCGCAGGTGACGGTTTGCCAGAAGGTTATATTGAAAACCAAAATATTAGTGCTGCTTTGGCGGTGTCCTGCTTTATTTTAGTCGAATCCCAGTCGGTACAAGCAATAGCAGATGTCAGCACTGCCCCCTTGGCTGGCAGTTGCAAAGAATTGTTGACAGATTGTGAAATTGCAGCAGTTATAAGCGTACCAATTTGGCAATCAGGCGACTGGGAAACGGCAAAAGAAACACAAGAAGCCACTGTTTGGGAAGTCGAGAAAAATCAAGATGCAGCGGAAAGTTATATCTGGCACCAGGCGAGTGAGAAACCGCAGGCGCAGGGGGAAAATTTGTCGGATTCGATCGCAGAAAATGGCAATAGTTTGTGGGGAATGTTGACAGCATACAATTGCTGCGGTGTCAGGGAATGGCAGCAGTGGGAAATAGATTTTTTACAGCACTTGGCAAATCAAGTGGCGATCGCGATCGAACAATCTCAACTTTACCGCAAGCTAGCAATAGCCAATCAAAAATTGCAGCAACTGGCAACTACTGACGGACTGACTGGCATTGCCAATCGCCGCCAGTTCGATCGCGTTTTGAGCTTAGAGTGGCGCAGATTGGCAAGAGAGCAACTGTCGCTGTCTTTAATTATGTTGGACATCGACTTTTTTAAACTTTACAACGATTTTTATGGGCACCTGGGCGGGGACGATTGTTTGCGCCAAGTTGCGGGGGCGATCGCCATTGCCACCAACCGGGCTGGGGATTTGACTGCGCGCTACGGTGGCGAAGAATTTGCCCTAGTGCTTCCCAACACTAGCGCCGAAGGGGCAAACGCTGTCGCCCGGAGAATTTGCGACGGCATCGCCAGCTTGAAACTGCCCCACGCGCGATCGTCGATCGGCTCCTACGTTACCCTCAGTTGCGGCATTGCGACAGCGATTCCTTCTGCCCAGGAATCTCCTAACACCCTAATTCGCAGCGCTGACAGCGCCCTTTATCAAGCCAAAACCGAAGGCAAAAATCGCATTTGTCACGCCAGCAGTAACTCGGAATCTTCTCCGATTTTTATGTAAAAGTTGAAGGTAATTGGTAATTAGTAAGATCGTGTTTAATTTTTCACTCACAACTCACAACTCACAACTCATATTGTTGACCTTTGCATCGTAATAATAATTTTCTGACTGCACTGCCAGCGGAATGCGATCGAGTGACCCGGAGCAAGGATAATGCTCGCTGGCAGCGTATAATTCCGATGTTACGGTATTTGATATTACCCATTTCCACTTCCCAATTTCCAATCACCAATAGCTAATTTATTGCCCCGAATTTGAATTTGTAGCTGTTAAATTCGATCGCACTGGAATTTCAATCAAAAACTCCGCTCCCTCTCCCGGTGTCGAAATACAACTCAATCTGCCGCCGTGGCGATCGACGATAATCGAGTGAGAAATCGACAATCCCAAACCCGTGCCCTTGCCCACAGGTTTAGTCGTGAAAAACGGGTCAAACAGCCTCGATCGCACTGACTCCGGTATCCCCCGCCCGTTGTCCGCAATGGATACCGCTACGAAGCCGGCAGCAGCCTGATAACTGCGAATAGCGATCGTGCTGGGATGCCGATCGCACTCCTCGATGGAACGCTGCTTGTCCCGTTCTTCCAAGGCATCGATCGCATTAATTAAAATATTCATAAATACCTGATTCAACTCGCCCGGAAAACATTCAATTGGCGGCAATAGTTGGTAATCTTTAACTATCTGAATTTCTCCATAACTGCTGTGAGATTTTAACCGATTTTGTAAAATCATCAAAGTGCTATCAATTCCCTCGTGAATGTTAACTGACTTTCCTGCGGACTCGTCCAATCGCGAAAAGTTACGTAACGATTTCACTATCTCGACAATTCGCTCGGTTCCTACTTGCATCGAATTAAACAAGTTCGGGAAATCCTCAGCAATATAATCCAAGTCTATTTCATCAATTTTCTCCAAGACTTGGGCGGGAGGATGAGGACAGTAATGCCGGTAAACTTTAATCAATTCCAGCAAATCTAAAGTGTAATTGCGAGCCGGACTGAGATTGCCGTGAATAAAGCTAACAGGGTTATTAATTTCGTGAGCAACACCAGCAACTAACTGACCCAAACTCACCATTTTTTCATTTTGAACGAGCTGAGCTTGAGTCGTTCTGAGTTTGTTAATAGCTGCTTCTAACTCTAGCGCTTTTGAACGTTCTCGCGCTTCAGATTCCTGCAAAGCTGACTCGGCTTGTTTGCGATCGGCAATTTCACTTTGTGCTTGCTCAAACAGCATTGATTGCTGGATCGCGATCGCCAACTGCACGCTAATTTGTTTGAGACACTCGACCTCAATTTCCAGCCAGTGACGGCGGCCCGCGCACTCGTGAGCAATCAATAGCCCCCACAATTTCTCGCCTTGCAAAATCGGCACTACTAAATTAGCTCGCACCTGAAATTGACTTAATAAATTAATGTAGCACTGGGAAAGACCTGCTTTGTAAATATCATCCACAGCTAGAGGGCGACCGTCTTCGTAAGCAGAAGCATAGCTGTCTTCAAAGCAGGAATCTTTAATAGTTATTCCCTGAAGCGACTGCCAATTTTCGCCCACCGACTCGACAGTTATAAAACCGCTCCAATCGGGATTAAAGCGATAAATAACTGTCCGGTCTGTTTGCAAAAACTGCCGTACCTCAGCAACAGTTTTTGTCAAAATTTCTTCTAAATTGAGAGAAGAGCGAATGCGTTCCAGCATTTTTACCACCAGGCGTTCTCGCTTTAATTGCTGGCGCAAGATAGCCTCGGCAAGTTTGCGAGCGCTAATATCTTCAATCACAGCAATTACATAGCTAGGTTCCCCAAACCCATCCCGCACTAAAGATACCGTCATATTAGTCCAAACAAATGAACCGTCTTTGCGAATAAAGCGTTTTTCAATCGAATAATTAAAAATTTCCCCAGCTAACAGTCTGTCGCGCGACTCGACATCTGCTGCTACATCTTCGGGGTGAGAAATCTCCCCAATATTTCGCGATTTTAGCTCTAATTTTGAGTAGCCGACAATATTGCAAAACCCTTGATTTGCATTCAAAAATTGACCGTCGCGCCACACTTTAACAATGCCAATTGCCGCTTGTTCAAATACAGCTCTAAATCGCTGTTCGCTTTCTTGCAAAGCAGTTTCGGCTTTTTTGCGCTCGGTAATGTCCATTGCCGTGCCAAACAGCCCCACCACCTGACCCAACTCATTTTTAACAGATTGTCCTTTAGCGTTAACGTGCCTGATTTCTCCTGATGGAAAACAGATGCGGTGGTCGATGTCGTAAGCTGTCCCTTCAGTCACGACCTTTTCTACAACTTGTGTAAACCTTTCTTTGTCATCGGGATGAATTTGGTCTAAAAGTTCTTCCATTGTCGGCGGCCGATTCAATTCTCGACCGTAAACTCGAAACAGTTCTTCCGACCAAGTAAGAACTCCTGCTTCCCTATCGAATTCCCAATTTCCGATGCGGGCTATTTTTTGCGCTGCTTGCAACTGTTCGGCAAGTTGTTGCAAAGATGCTATCAACTGAGTTTTTTCGGCTTCTGCTGCAACGCGGGCACTGATATCTTTGTGAGTGCCTGTTATCCGCAACGGCGCACCCCATTCGTCGTACTCGACTACCTTGCCCATCGCCAGAATCCACTGCCAATTGCCCGCTTTGTTGAGCATCCGAAATTCAAATTCATAGATATCAGTCTCACCTTCTAAATAGGAATTTAAACATTCCATTACCTTCACTCTGTCTTCGGGATGCACCAAACTTTCCCAACCTTTGAGGTTATTTTCAATTTCGGTTTCTGCATAGCCTAGCATTGATTTCCAATAAAAGTCGAAATAAGTTTCGCCAGTAGCTATATTCCAATCCCACAGCCCCAAAGAGCTGCCTGAAACCGCCAACTGTAATCGCTCTTGACTGAGTTTTAATGCCGATTCGGTGCGTTTTATTTCTGTGAGGTCGGCAATTATGGCTATCATTCCTATCGGTTGACTAGCGCTATCTTTAATGCAGTTAGCTCGCAAGAAAGTTTCTATAATAGCGCCATTTTTACTCTTAATTTCAATTTCACTTTCCCAGGAAAAACCTTTCCGTAGCACTTTAAATAACTTTCTCAAATCTTGAGATTTGGGGTACATTACTGCTGGGCCGCCGGCATTATTTAGTTCCTCAACTGTATAGCCGTAGCGCTGAATAAATGCTTGATTATGATAAACGGAATAACCGTCCAAATCTGCGATCGCGATCGCATCACTAGCGCTGTCTACAGCTTGAGTTACCAGGCACAGAGTCAGTTCGGCGCCTTTGCGATCGGTAATATCAAAAATCGCTCTGTCGAGCCACAAAACCAGCCCTTCTAGATTGTAAGTTGGCCTACCTCTTTCCGACATCCACCGCACCGCCCCGTCATCGCGAACAATGCGGTATTCTAGATTGTACGGCTGTTTCGACTCTACTGCTGCGCTGATTTGTCGATCGACCATTTCCTTGTCTGCCTCGTGGACAATGCTGGCAAAAGTCAAGCCGTTGTTGCGAATAAAATCCCCAGCAGGATACCCACTAATTACCTCAATTTCATCGCTAATAAATACCATCGTCCACTCAGCATCGTACAAGCTGCGGCAGATAGCGCCTGGGATATTCTCAACGAGCGATCGAAATCTGGCTTCGCTCTCCCGCAAAGCGGCTTCTGCCTGTTTTAAATCAGTAATGTCCAGCACCATGCCTTCCCAAACTATATCCCCTTCCTGTCCTATTTCCGTCGGACGATCAACTCGTTCCGGTCTCGAAACCCCTTGCATCCACTTAAGTTTACCCGACGGTACAATCGCTCGCCATTCCTGCTGCCATGGCTGCATATCTGCGGCAGAAACAGCAATAGATTCTTCAAATTTTTGACGATCATCGGGATGAATAAAATTAAAAAGTAGTTGAGGATTCTGCTGAATATTTTCTGGGTCTACTTCAAATAAATAGCGGCTGCCCGAAGAAATATAAGGGAAACTTTTTTGGCCGTCGGTTGAGAGACGAAATTGATAAATTATTCCCGGTAAATTGGCAGCAAGTTGCCGAAGTCTAGCTTCGCTTTCTTGCTGCGCTAATTGTTTTCGCCTATCCTCAGTGATATCTCGAATTATCCCGACGAGAATTTTACTACCGTCGGTATTTTCAAAGACAGTTTTTTTAGTAGACAGAATGTGCTTTGCACCGTTGGCGTCCGTAAATATTTCCTCACTCTCGTTTTCTTTCCCCGTCCTAAACACTTGTTGGTCAGTATGCCAAAAAATCTCAGCTTCTTGTTTTGAGAAAAAGTCATAATCCGATTTGCCCAGCAGTTCCTCGCGCTGCTTCCCGATCAGCTTGCAAAAAGCATCATTTAACAGTATCCAGCGGTGCTGTTCATCCTTGACAAAAAGTGGGTCTGCAACTGCATCGATTGTATAGTTCAAGAATTTTTTACTAGCTTCCAGTTCGGAAAGTGCTAAAATTTTATCTGTAACATCATTGATAGTTCCTGTTGTCCCCTGCGCCTCGCCGTTCCAGCCTAAAATAAAAAATTCTTGCACTTCCACCCACCGAATTTCGCCATTTTTGGTAATATATCGACTTTGGTAACAACAGGATGTTTCTTGATTTGGTCTCTGACCTCTAAACGAATTTAAATATTGGTATTGATCCTCAGAATGAATGTAACTCAAACAGGAAGTTCCTAAGCTTTCATCAACGGTAAATCCGGTAATTTCCGTCCAAGCCGGATTGAGAAAAGTCCAATTGCCAGCAGTATTTGTTTCAAAAACTACTTCTTTGATATTGCCAACAACCTGCTGGTATTTTTCTTGACTTTTTTGCCATTCTGCTTGTCGTTTCTGGCGGGCGATCGCGCACCTGAGCGTCCGCCCCAGCAGCCGGCTGTCTACCTGTCTTTTCACCAGATAATCTTGGGCGCCGGCGGCAATTAACTCGACAGCCAGTTCTTCATCATCGGCCGCTGTCAGAATGACGATCGGAGTATTTATAGCGCCATCTTGAAGTCGGAAAAAAGTATTAAATTTTGGGCTGTCAGGAAGTGAAAGATCTAATAAAATTACATCAAAAATTTTGTCCCTTAAAATTTCTATCGCTTCCCGGAGGCGAACTACATTGGTCACATGAATTGATTGTCCTAGTTGGCGCTCAGACAGCAGTTCTTGAATAAGTTCTGCATCTTCGGCACAATCTTCTACTAAAAGAATTTTTAAACAAGCAGGCGTTAAAGTTGACTCAAAAACAGATGTCATACCATTTTATATTTTAGATTTGAAATTGGAGATTTGGAATGACTGATGACTATCGCGGTTTGGTTCTGGCGTACAGTGGCATTTTTTGTACTGGTATCCTTTTGCTATTTTTTAGTAATTATAAAATCTCAGTAGCGGAGGCAGCTACCTAGCTGATGATTGGGGAACTTGAACCGCAGCCTTTAGAGTAAGCTGTGTGCTTGCAGACCGCGCAGATTTATTTGTAGAATTGAGTTGTTCGCTGCAAGTTTTCCGCCTCGCCCCAAACCTAGTGGCCCAAAACTATCATCCTCTTACCAATATTGCAACTTAACTATATTTTAATTTACAACCTTTTGCCGAGGAATAGCAAGAGGCAAGTTAAAAGAGCGCGGAGTAATCAGGATTTGCATTGCTGATAGCCTTTGAAACTTTAGATTTTAAATAGCAGTTTAAAGCTTGCCTAAAGTTGCATTATTTTTTCCAAACGGTATTACTACTAAGCTACGAGAATTACGGTTGATTTACAAGATATGCTCTGAGATTGTGTGCGGTTAATTGCCCGCAATTAGCGCCTGTTTGTATTGAGCAATGCAAGTCCTCTCTTGAGCGAGGAAGAACCAAAACTTGCATTCCTTGCTACAAACTTAATTACCAACTTAATTATGGTTGTCTAACCGGACACAATTTAAATCTGTTGAGTCGCTCAATTTTTCTGCGGTTTGGGCAGCACAACTGTAAACACGCTGCCTTTACCGACATTGCTGCTAATAGCAATCTCACCGTTAAAAGGTTTTAAAAGTTCAATACAAGTATAAAGTCCTAGACCCGTTCCTGTCGGTTCGCCTTCGGTTTTTTCCTCGCCTTTAGGTGGCTTTGATGTGTAAAACGGGTCAAAAATTTTTGACAAATCTTCAGAGGATATTCCGCATCCCGTATCTGCAATATCCATATATATGTTCGAGTCGTCTTGCCGAGTCACGATAGTTATTTCTCTGCTTTTCTTTTCCCACATAGCATCCATTGCATTATTAATTAAATTATAAAATACTTGAGAAAGATAGGAATAAATTAAGGGAATGCTAGCAATTTCTTCGTCATAAAAGTATTTCTTCCTAATTTTATTTTTAAAATACAGGTTGCCTTCCAATAGCTGAATTTCTCGCTGCACTAAATCGTTGATATTCACCGGGTGCAAATCTTGCTTTTGCTCGTTTCGGCTTTTCATCATCAGAGTATCCATGATCTGATTGATTTTTGTGACAGCTTGAAAAATATACTTAGTATAATTAAACAGAGAGTCTTCTTGAATTTGTGTGGCTTTTGTTTCAATCAAATCGACGCTAGTCTGGATCACTTGCAGCGGACTTTTGAGATTGTGAACCATTCCCTGGGTCAAACGTCCGATGATGGCCGTTTTTTCCTGGTTTATTAATTGCTTGGTTTTTTGTTCAACAAGTCTTTCCAGGTTTTGGTTGAGGTGGGCAAGTTCGAGGTTTTTTTCTTCGAGTTTTTTTTGCAAGCTGCGGATTGTCAAGTGGGTTTGAATCCGGCTCAAAACTTCTTCGTGCTGGAAAGGCTTAGTGATGTAGTCAACGGCTCCTGTCTGAAAGCCTTTTACTTTATCAGGCGTATCGGAAAGGGCGCTCATGAATATGATGGGAATATCTTGCGTTGACGGGTCTGCTTTCAAACGTCGGCAAGTTTCAAAACCGTCAATTCCTGGCATCATGATATCCAGAAGAATCAAGTCTGGATGGATGTAGTCAATTTGCTCGATCGCACTTTCGCCATCTAGAGCCACTAATACTTTAAACCCGTAATTCCTTAACAACTCGAAAAGCACGTCAAGATTTGTTTGGTTGTCATCGACAATTAGTATGATGCTTCTTTCGGAATTCTTATCGTTCATATTCAAGGGAAACATTCAAATTTTTGATTTTTGAGTTGTGGGTTATGACGTTAAATCGGATTCAATGAATTTTTGGCGGCTCTAGAAACCTGGTTGCTTCCTAGATGCTTCTATTTGCAATAACCCTTTGAGGAGCCGGCTGCGAGTCCGGGGCGCCCAAGCAAATTAAGTTGTCGCTTCGCGGGAGGCCAGAACACCTAATTGAGAATGGTACTCTGGACGCGAGATTTAACTGATTTTGAGTTGTCTGTTAGCTACCGTCAATTTTAGGACAAATGTTGCTTCAAAAAATCTCGAATTTGCTTGAGCTGAAATCCTTTAGCAAGTTGGCGCAGGTGATGAACGAAAGGCACTAATGTCGGGTCAGAATGTTCGAGTTTAGCAATTTCTTCCAGAATAGCTTCAATATCGCCCATTGCAGCCAATTTTAACAACGCCAAGACTGACTCTGAGGCAGGAGAAACCATCGTTGAGTCAGCAGTAGCAATCTCAGAAGATGCTTTTGCAGTTTGATCTGTCCGCTTTTTGGTTTGTGATCTTTCTTCGTAAACCCATTCTAGTCTCAAATGCAGGCGCAATAATTCTAAAAGCTCATTAGTTTGAATCGGCTTGGTGAGAAAATTATCGCAACCTGCAAGTATGCTCTCTTGCTTGGTAGTCTCGTAAACGTTAGCGGACAAAGCAAGGATAACCGTATCTTTTAATTCCGGCAAATGTCGCAGCCGCCTGGTAGCTTCCCAACCGTTCATTACGGGCATCAGCAAATCCATTAAAATTATATCCGGTAGAAATTCCTGTGCTTTGTGCAAGCAGTCTTCGCCGTCTGTGGCTTGTGCAATTTCAAAGCCTAAATGAAAAAGCAGCCTGTGCAACATGGCGCGATTTACTTCGTGATCGTCCACGATTAGCACTTTCCGCTGGGGGCCAGTAAAACCTACAAGCGGCCTTTTTTCTGTCCGGGAGGGGAGTTCCGAACACGGGGCGACTGCGGGCAAGTCTAGATCCAACCAAAATATGCTGCCTTTGCCGGAGTTACTTTGGACGCGAATTTGGCTGCCCATCATTTTGACTAATTTTTGGCTGATGGAAAGTCCCAGTCCAGTACCTTCCACGAAATTGTTATGATCGCCCACTTGATGAAAAGGCAAAAATATTTCTTCTAATTTATTCTGCCCGATGCCAATGCCGGTATCTTCGATTTGAAAGCGAATTTTAGAGGTAGGGGTACGGCCGGTATTGTCTGCTATTATCCCCTCGGACGCTTCTGTTGTTCCTAGCGGCGGGTTAGACAGTTGCTGCGCGTCTAAATTCGCGGTCAAATTGATTATTTGAGGGGCAATTTTTGCTGTCAAACTAGAATTTTCGTAGTTGGTTTGAGGATAATTATCGGGGAAATTTTCTGCATAACCGACTTTGAATGTAACGCTGCCGCTGTTCGTAAACTTAACGGCATTACTGAGCAAATTAATCAAAACTTGACGCAACCTTTTTTCGTCTGCCAAAATGCCGTCTGGCAGCGCTGAAACCTGCTCGTAATTAAAGGCAATTCCTTTTTGAGCCGAGCGCATCTGGAACAAATCAATAATACTTTTCACAAAACTGGAAAAATGCACGTTGGTCCGTGACAGCTCCATTTTACTAGCTTCGATTTTTGAAAGGTCTAAAACATCATTAATCAGCATCAGCAGGTGGTTGCCGCACTGGTGAATGTTGTCAAGACTTTCCTGTTGATCGGCGGTAAAATTTTTATCGACTTTGAGCAGTTGAATGTATCCCAAAATCCCGTTCAAAGGCGTCCGCAATTCGTGGCTCATGTTTGCGAGAAAGTCGCTTTTAGCGCGGTTGGCGGATTCGGCGGCTTCTTTAGCTAATTGCAGGGCGGCTTCTGCAAGTTTGCGATCGGCAATTTCGGTTTGTGCTTGTTCAAATAGCATCGATTGCTGAATGGCGATCGCCAACTGCACCCCCAATTGTTTTAGGCACTCTCCCTCCAATTGCTGCCAGGGACGCGGGCCCGTGCAGTGGTGAGCAATTAACAGCCCCCACAAGTTTTCGCCTTGCAAAATCGGCACTACCAGATTCGCTCTCACATCGAGCCGAGTCAACAAAGCCAAGTGGCAGTCGGCGAGGCCGGCATTGTGAACATCTTCTATGGCTCTAATTCTGCCGTCTTGGTAAAGAGGAGCGTAGGCTGCCCCAAAACAGGGGTCATAAATTTCTATTCCTACAATTGGTCGGAAATTTTCGGCAACCGACTCGACAGCGATAAATCCGCTCCAATCCGGATTGAATTGGTAAATAACAGTGCGGTCTACTTGCAAAAAATGCCGGACTTCTTCGACACTTTTGGTAAGAATTTCTTCGAGATTTAGAGAAGATCTAATGCGTTCGAGCATGGCTACTGCCAACTGTTCACGCTTTAATTTCTGTCGCAAAATCAGCTCTGATTCTTTGCGTTTTGTGATGTCGGTAATGACTCCAATTAAGCCGATGTAATTCCCATTAATATCTTGAATACTGTCGGCTCGCACCAGAGCAGTTACTGCTTCGCCGCTCTTAGTTTCCAGCGCAACTTCGCCACACCAAGATCGACCTTGGCGAAGGCTTTTATAGATTTGTTTGTAATTTTTATGCCGGACATAAAGTGCGGTCATATTGCCAATATCATTGAGTTCTTCCACCGTGTAGCCGTAGCGCTGAGTGAAGGCTTGATTGTGGTAAATAGACCGCCCTTTCAAGTCGGCGATCACGATCGCGTCGCTGGTACTTTCGACGGCTTGAGTGACCCGCAGTAAAGCTAATTCTGCTGCTTTGCGATCGCTAATATCCGTCATCGAACCTACCATCCGCAGAGGGTTTCCGGCTTCGTCCCACACTGCTTGAGCGCGGGCGAGCACCCACTTATAGCTACCGTCTTTGCACTGCAAGCGGTATTCGGCGGCGTAATTGGGGGTTTGGCGATCGAGATAACCTTGGATCGCTGCTTGGACTCGTGAGCGATCGTCTGGATGGATGCGATCGATCCATGCGGTGTTGGTGTTTTCGATTTCGCCGTCTGTGTAACCGATAATTTCTTGCCAGCGGGCCGATCGAAAAGCTTCATTTGTTTGAAGATTCAGATCCCAAATTCCATCTTGATTGCCTTTGAGAACTAACTGCCAGCGTTCTTCACTTTTACGCAATTCTTCTTCGGCTTGTTTGCGCTGAATATGATCGCCCAACTGAGTCGCTACAGCCTTGACCAACTCTACTATACGCGGTTCCATAATCGAGCGATCGCGCTTGCAGAATACTAAAACTGCCAGCACCTTTGAGCTAGCGTGAATTGGCACTCCGAAACAAGCTTTCAATCCGACTGATGCCGCCATTTGCGATCGGGCAAAAAGATGATTCTTGGCTAGAGAAATATCTTCAATCCATTCTACATTTCTGGTTGACCAAATCCGTCCAGGTACTGCCACTCCGGCGGCGAATCTAATTTTTTTACTTTCGCGGCCGAACGTATCTAAATCGCGATCGCTAGCGTACCAAGTTTCGCTGTGTTCCAAAAAAGTACCGTTAGCAGTCGGTATCCAAGCTTCCGCAAAATTCCAGCCGATGGCATTGCACAGCAACCGCAAAATATCTGGGAGGGCGCTGTGAAAATCTGCTGACTGACTAATGGCTTGAGTTGCTGCCAGCAACAGCTTTATTTCATCTTCTGCTTGCTTGCTTTCTGTAATATCAGTTGCCGTGCCGAGAATTTGTTTTAACTTACCGTCTGTTGTTTTCGCAAATACAGTATCTCGGCTAACCATCCAGCGCCAAGAACCATCCTTGTGCCTAATTCTGTATTCAATTTCAAAGATATCCCCTTCGCTGCCTGTTTCGACTTGCTGTAAATAATCAGGCATTTTGATTGAATTTTCGGGGTGGATTAAAGTTGACATCATCCACGGCCCCATTGCCTGAATCTCCTCTACTGTATAGCCAAGAATGTGGTAGATAGAAGCGTTACCATAGATATTTTTTTTTTCAATTAAGTCACACACATACAAAATATTAGGAATTGCCCCAGCAATTTGCTGAGCGAACCGCTGGCTTTCCCGCAGTGCTGCTTCTGCTTGTTTTCTTTGGGAAATATCGCGAACAACGCAAATAATTTCTCCGTCGGGCAGCATTGTCAGCGAGACATCTATAGGGACTTCCGATCGGTCGCGACGGCATCCTACTGCTTCGGTGCTGTAAGAACCTTTCTTAACTAAAGTCGGCAGGACTTCTTGCTCGAACCTTTGCAGTTCTGCACCTTGGTAGAACATTTTCCAACTTTTATCTAAGATTTCTTCTAGAGAGTCGTAACCGTAGATTTTTAGTCGTGCTGCGTTGCAATAAATCACCTCATGGTCGGCACTGAATATGGCGATACCTTCGGAAGCTTGGGCCATTGCTGCTGCTTGCCTGTGGAGGACTGACTCGGATCGTTTGCGTTGAGTGATGTCGCGGACGATCGCGATAATTTCGTCCTCCGTACAGAAGACAATTCTCGCTTCAAAATCGTACAGTTCACCATTAACTGGCATTTGATATTCTACGACTTGAATCTCGCCAGTGTCAATCGCTTGTTGATTGCCCGACAAGATTTTTTCAGCAAAAGCAGTCGGTAATATGTCTTGTGCTTTTTTGCCGATTAATGCTTTTTGTGATAGGATATTCTCGAAATCTTTTGCCGATTTGAAGTCTACAAAAGTGCCGTCTGCCCGACAGCGAAATATCATGTCTGGTATCGCATTTAAAAGAGCGCGGTTGGTGGCTTCGCTCTTACGCAATTCAGCTTCAGCTTGCTTGCTAAATGTAACATCGCGGGCCACTGCATAAATCAAGCCTTCTTCTGCAAACGGCGATGCTGTCCACGATAGCCATTTATAAGTACCATCTTGGCAAAGATAGCGGTTTTCTAAGCTAATAATGGGGTGGCTTTTTTTAAGTTTTTCTAATTCCGCTACAGTAATTTCTAGGTCTTCGGGATGGAGGAATTCTATCAAAGGTTTGGCTAAGATTTCATCACTGCTATAACCTAATACATTTGACCAAGCGGGGTTTAAGCGTTTGAAATATCCATCAAAACCTGCAATGCAAAGTAAATCCAGCGAGAGATTAAAAAATCGATCGCGGTCTTGCTGGGTTTGTTTCAATTCCGTAACATCCATCACCAAACCGTCCCAAACTATATCGCCGTTGGCTTGCTTTTCTGGCTTCGACGCGCCTTGAAGCCATTTCACTCGATCTCCCATAACTTGCCGCCACTGGTGTTGCCAAGCTTGCTGAGTCGCCGCTGAAGTTGCCATCGATCGCTGCAAGCCAGAGATGTCATCTGGGTGAACTGTTGCAAAAGCCAAAGTGGCATTTTCTTCTATTTGTTCTGGTTTTAAATTGTATATCTGCCAACTGCCAGAAGAAACGTAACTAAAAGATGTTTTACCATCTACATCAAGCCGATATTGATAAATCATTCCCGGCACGTTGTCGGTCATTATTTGAAATCGAGCTTCGCTTTCCTGCAACGCAATTTGCTGGCGCTTGTAGTCAGTCACATCTCGCATTGTTCCGACCAACATTTTACGACCATCGGCGTTGTTAAATACTGTTTTTTTAGTAGATATAATGCGTTCTTTGCCGCCGCTATCGGTAAAATTCTCTTCTGTTTCCTGAGAAAGACTTCTTTGCAATACTTGCTCGTCTTGTTGCCAAAAAAAAGCCGCTTGTGCTGTGGGTAAAAAATCGTATCCTGACTTGCCAATGAGTTCCGATCGCCTTTTTCCTATCAAATTGCAAAAAGCATCATTTAATACGATCCATCTGTGCTGATCATCTTTGACAAAAATCGGGTCAAGAGTAGAATTAATCGTGTGATTCAAAAACTCTTTTGATGCTTTTAATTGAGCTTCGTAACGGTAGCGATCACTTACGTCCAAAACTACTTTAATTAGCCGATCAATGGAGCCATCCCTGGCGCGAATACAGCGTAAATAAACTCTAGTATAAACGGTTTTTCCGTCTTTTGTTAGCCATTTTTTGTCTAAAACATAGCCTTCGCTCTCCCCGGAAAAAACTTTTTTTAACTGCACTAATGTAGCCTGCCAATCTTCAGGAAAACCCCACTCTTTCCAATTTTTTTGCAAAAATTCTTGGCGATCGCATCCTAACAGATTGCACAAAGCATCGTTTACTTCTAAGCACTCGCATTTTTCTGGTTCTGATAGGGAATTTCTAGGAGCAAGAATAGCAATTCCGACTAAAGAATTCTCTACTACCGAACGATATTTTTCTTCGCTTTTTCGCAAAGCTTCTTGGTTGTGCTGTCGCTCTACTGCGTAGCGGAGCGATCTAATTAATACTTCGCTGTCAATTTTTCGCTTGACTAAATAATCTTGAGCTCCCGCTTGGATTGACTGCACGGCAAGCTCTTCATCGTTGCGGGCAGTCAGTACGACAATCGGAGTATTTAGGCTATATTCTTGTATTTTGACAATTGTACTTAAGTCTTGGCTGTCGGGCAGCGAAAGATCTAGTAAAATCACATCAAAATGTTCGCCGACCAAAAGTTCCTGCGCTTTGCTGAGACGGTCTGTACAACTTACTGATAGCCTTTGGGGTTCGGCTCTACTAACATTTGTTTCTAATAATAATTCTTCGATCAGCTCGGCTTCTGCTTGATTGTCTTCGACCAGAAGAACTTTAAAGCCGTTTCGCTTTGCGGGTGGACTCAAAACTGATATCATATACCTTGTTTTTTGTCAGAAGGCAGTTTAGCCAACTATTATAGCATATAAAGAATTGTATAGCCACAAATCCTGCTGTTCCCAGTTAAAAACTCTTTGGTTCAACAATTACAATGCGCTTTATCTCAGATGTTGAACGGTTCTCAAGAACGGGCTTTCCGCCCCATTGCACAAAAAGTAAATTTTCTTAGGAGAGTTTCTTCTAACCAGCCCTTAAAAGGCTTATTGAAAATGGTACAATATCTGATATCTATGCGATTGTGTTTTTCCTCTAAGTAGGCAAACGCAATCAGGGGGAAATTTTTTAAGGTTTTTAGAAGCTGGGTTTCAGGATGAAACTAAGCTGCTTAGTATTTTTTTGGGCGATCGCCTCTGTGACACGATTTTAGATTTTAGATTCAGTCCAGAGATGAATTGAGGATGTGGAACTAGAATCTCCAATTTTGGGCCGATCACGACTCCTATCGGAAAGTAAGTATCGGTTTTTTGGCGGGTTCAGCCGATCGCGCGATCGAACGCCACTCTTTGTTTTCCTTCAATTCCCCTAGCAACACCATCCAAGGCATATCCCCACACCAATGAGCACTCAACCAAAAAAAAGCGGTGCGAACTATCTTCACTATTCATATTTTTACCACTTCTTTTATAATACCTTACATAAACTCATTACTGCGATTTCTTTACTTTTTGCAATCAAATAAAAAATCTCCACAGGCCTTGCTATTTAGCCAAAAAGTGATAATCTTGAAATAGAGGCAATCGAAAACTCGGTTGATACAGCCTAGGAAAAAATCCGAGAATTTTGGTAACAAAATTACAATTCCGAATAAACTGTCTTTTGTTTACTGTCCTTTGACCGAACTGAGATGAAGTTGAGAGGAAAAAAGCAATGATCGAAAATTTAGCAACTGAACAAAAATTCGGTGTAATTCCCAAAGATAAAGCCTTAGTATTGTTGTTTGATGAAGTCGGCATCGCCGACATCCCATTAGTAGGCGGTAAAAATGCTTCTTTGGGCGAAATGATTCAACAGTTAACCGCCCAAGGAGTCAGAGTTCCCAACGGATTTGCCACTACAGCACACGCTTACCGATACTTCATCCAGTCAGCGGGTTTAGAAGCTAAATTACGCGAAATTTTTGCCGATTTAGACGTAGAAGATCTGCAGAACCTGCGACAAAAAGGCAAGCAAGCGCGGGCACTGATTCTCGACACACCATTTCCGCGAGAACTCCAAGCGGCGATCGCGGATGCTTACGAAAAATTGTGCGATCGCTACGGCGACAGTACAGACGTAGCAGTGCGTTCCTCCGCCACCGCCGAAGACTTACCAGACGCCAGTTTCGCAGGACAGCAAGAAACCTACCTCAACGTCCAAGCTTGCGCTGGCGTCCTCGAATGCTGTCACAAATGCTTTGCTTCCATATTCACCGATCGCGCGATTTCCTACCGCCAACAACGGGGATTCGACCACTTTGAAGTCGCCCTATCAGTCGGCGTCCAAAAAATGGTGCGATCGGACTTAGCATCCTCCGGCGTCATGTTCAGCATCGACACCGAAACCGGATTCAAAAACGCCGTATTAGTCACCGCCGCCTACGGATTAGGCGAAAACGTCGTCCAAGGAACCGTCAACCCCGACGAATACTTCGTCTTTAAACCAACCTTAAAACAAGGTTTTCTCCCGATTTTAGACAAACGACTCGGCAGCAAAACGCTCAAAATGGTGTACGATATCGGCGGTTCTAAATACACCAAAAATGTCTCCGTTATAGCCGCAGAAAAAAATAAATTTGCTATACAAGATGACGAAATTCTGCAACTAGCAAAATGGGCAGTAGTCATCGAAGAACACTACTCTAAAGTGCGCGGGACTTATACCCCGATGGACATAGAGTGGGCAAAAGACGGCAATACGGGCGAATTGTTTATTGTCCAAGCGCGACCCGAAACAGTACAATCTCAAAAGTCTGCTAAAGTTTTGCGAAACTACAAATTGCAAGGCAGCAGTGCAGTTTTAGCAAAAGGACGCGCCGTTGGCGAATCAATCGGGCAAGGCAAAGCCCGCGTGATTTTAGATGTGCACAGAATCGCTGAATTTCAATCAGGAGAAGTTTTAGTTACCAACAAAACAGACCCGGATTGGGAACCGATTATGAAAAAAGCAAGTGCGATCGTCACCAATTCCGGCGGCCGCACTTGTCACGCCGCCATCATCGCCAGAGAAATGGGAATTCCCGCCATTGTCGGCACCGGCGAGGCAACCCAAATCTTGAAAAACGGGCAAGAAATCACTGTTTCTTGTTCCGAAGGAGACGAAGGCAAAGTTTATTCCGGTTTGCTTCCTTTTGAAATTCAAGAAACTGCGATCGAGAATTTGCCCCGCACCCGTACTCAAATTTTAATGAATGTCGGGAACCCAGAAGAAGCCTTTGGTTTATCAGCAATTCCTTGCGACGGCGTAGGCTTAGCGCGGCTAGAATTCATCATAGCCAATCACATTAAAGCACACCCGCTGGCACTGATTCACTTTGACGAATTGGTGGATGAATCAGTCAAGGAAGAAATTGCAGAACTCACAGCACTTTACCCACACAAACCCGATTTCTTTACCGACAAACTCGCCCACGGAATTGCCACAATTGCCGCTGCATTTTATCCAAATCCAGTTATCGTGCGGATGAGCGATTTCAAGAGCAACGAATATGCTAATCTTTTGGGAGGGCGGCAGTTTGAACCCAAGGAAGAAAACCCGATGATCGGGTGGCGTGGCGCGTCTCGGTATTACGACCCAAATTACCGCGAAGCTTACGCTTTGGAATGCAAAGCATTAAAGCGAGTTCGCGACGAAATGGGCTTGACAAATGTGATTCCGATGATTCCATTTTGTCGCACCCCGGATGAAGGGCGAAAAGTGTTAGCCGAGATGGCAAAACACGGTTTAGTTAAGGGCGAGAACGGCTTGCAAGTGTATGTGATGTGCGAATTGCCAAGCAATGTTATATTTGCTGACGAATTCGCCCAAGTTTTTGACGGATTCTCGATCGGCTCTAACGATTTAACTCAGCTAACATTAGGATTAGACCGGGATTCTGCTTTAGTCGCACACATTTTTGACGAACGGAATGAAGCTGTCAAGCGAATGGTAGCAATTGCCATTAAAGCCGCCAAGAAGTACGATCGCAAGATTGGGATTTGCGGTCAAGCGCCCAGCGATTATCCTGAGTTTGCTCGTTTCTTGGTTGAGTTGGGAATTGATTCGATTAGTTTGAATCCCGATTCGGTTTTGAAGACTTTGTTAGATGTTGCTAAGGTGGAAGGTGCGGGCTCGTTGATGGATTTAGCGGGGGATATTGCTAAGGTTTAACCGTTTTAGTTTTTGAGAGAAACCAAGTTTTTTAAACAATAGCTGGCTCATGTTCTGACTTGCTTGTTTTTGAACCGATTCGGTTTCTCATGTTTAGTCCTGTAAAATAACCGATTTCGCGTTTGTAGTGATGAATCCAAGTCCTCTGATTTTTATCAGGACTGGCATTCGTCACTACAAACCTATTTGATTGCTGGTAATTGACTTGACATAATATCACATCCTATCTGCACTTCTGGCTTTGTTGGGCTCCTGACGCTGCGCTTTACCAAGAAAGTGTCGCCAACAGCGATCGCCCTCCTCACGCGCCAGCTAACGGTTAACACAGGGGCGGTCTAGTTTGAGACTTGAGCGGGAACTTTTCTTATTTAAAACCGTCTTTTTGAGGAGGATTTTTTGTTGCCGATCGCCTAAATTAAAACAAATATTCTCCACATAAGCTCTGAAAAAGTGCTAACTGCTCTCCTGATTATTTTCATAGGTTTAGCTCCGTCGCTGCTGTCTTTGTGGGTGATGCGCTCTGCCCAGAGCCAAGCCCGCGACAGAATTGCAGCGGCCAGACTTGCGGTAGCGAATAGACCCATGCGAACTCAACTACCAACTGCCGATCGCACTTACATACAAAGCCTCGGTTATTCGATCGGCGATATCACTTGCGAGTATAACGCCCGCTCTAATTACATTCGCTGTGCTGTCAATCCTTCTGGGCCCTGTCAAGATTGTCGGTACTACCAAGCCAGAACTCTTGACGCTCGCGGTGAAAAGATATAGCTTATATTGGTGCTTGTATCTACGCCTATTTGCGGATGTAGTAATCAATGAGTTAGTATGTACTTACGTGTAATGATTATTGGTGAAGCTTGTTTGGGACGACCCACGCCCCAACTCAGCAATTAAAACCTAATCGAGCATTATTGCTTGGTTACAGTTGCCATAACTGGCGGATTGCGTTCGGTGTTTTTCTAGTTGAGGACTTACGATCGGAAACCAGGTTTAGATGATAAATTTTGGTTGGGCGGCGAGAAATCTATGCCTAAATAGAGTTTCTAGTCTCCTGGGCGTAACTCCTGAAGTTAAGAAAATTAGCCAACAAAAATCGTAAGTAGCTGAGGCGCAAATCTCCAAATCAGTTTCTCCAAAACATCATGAAAAATTCTGCACGAAACATTGTCCCGAGCATTTATCTTAAACAGAAACCCGCTCGAAGACTCTAAGTTGACAGTTTGAGAAGTTGCTTGTGGGAGCACTAATCTGTTTTTGCGATCGTAGCGAAACAGTCTCAAACCTAGATTGCTATCTCCAGACTCCAAGTCATGAATTTTTAAGACGCCTCGTCGATACAGGGTATGCCGATTTCAATTGAATCTCATATGTTGCACCATTTTCAAGAATAGGCTTTCTGGCCTGTTCCACAACAAGTGAATTTTCTTATGGGCTGGGCAAGATAACCCCCCCATAGAAGGCTTATTGAGAATGGTAAAAGATCTCAGTTGAATGACACTTCGGGCACGGCCGACATAATTATGTGACGGCTATCACTCCCTAATTAATGTCTAGTTGCTATTGTGAACAGGGTTTGCGCGCCAAAACAAAAGAAACCGAGTTTTTACCGGGAGCTAAGGCTGCAACCAAGTCTTTTCGTCCATCCAACCTGTTTATGCGTCCAGAAATAGTGAAAATTCTCTGCAAATAAAGTGCATTAGACGATCTACAGAAAACCTCATCAAGTAAATTTTTGAGAACTCCTGTTATTATCTACTGCGCGATGTAAGAGATAGGCGTGTAACAGAGACACTCGCTAATAGAAAAGAAAAAAGCCGAAGGCAAAATATCACCCGATAGAGAGATTATGGGGATTTAAACACCAAATCCTCAGCTTTTCTGCCGACGATATTTGCAATGCTATCAAACAGGAATATAGCACTGCTTTGTGCTGAGTAAAATTCACTTTTTGCTCTTGCTCCCCGTCAAGCTGCAGAGTCTCTTACTGTGCAATTAAACCTTGTCCACAGGTGATAATTATCATCTGGAAATGGGTACATCATCTACAATCCGTGAGCCAACTTGACCATGCAAAGCATCTGCAACAAACCAATTTCCATCACCCCACAAAAATGTGATTCCACCGCAATGATTGCGGGTACAAACTCCCAAACAACAGCAACTTATTATCAGAAAAAAGCCATAAAACAAGTAAACACAGAGGAGTATTTCCTGTCCCAGAAACTGCGTTGTGGCACAAGAATTGGGCATCCCCACAGAGAATTTTTGCGAGCAACTGTAGGGGCAAACCCCCCGTGGTTGCCCCCTCGGACTATAAAAAATGTACTGTTCCTCGATGCCAGAGTAGAGAAGTTCGACAGCTTGGCAAGAGGAGCAACAGCCGATACAGAGGTATTTGTATTGGACTCGACGCAGGATGGAGTCGAGCAAATTACTAGAATTTTGGCTAATTGCAGCGATTTAGACAGCCTTCAGATAGTTTCTCACGGTCGGGAAGCGAGGGTGCAGCTAGGGTCGATCGAACTCTGCAGCGACAATTTAGAAACCTACAGCCATTTGTTACAGCAGTGGGGAAAAGCCCTCAGCGAGAGAGGAGATATCTTGTTATTCGGGTGCAGCGTCGCAGCGGGGAAAAGCGGCGAGGTATTCGTGCGGAGGCTGAGCTTGATAGTCGGTGCAGATATTGCAGCTTCCGACAACTTGACGGGGAGTGCGGCACTCGGCGGCGACTGGGAATTAAAATTTGCGATCGGGGGAATAAAGAGGAGTATCGCCATTGAAAAAGAAGTCCTCGAAGCCTACCCTTACGCCCTCGGCACATTAGTTAACGAAACCTTCAAAAACTCAACAGTTAGGGGGCCTTGGATTTACGGGGGAAACAACGGGGCACTGTTCAATCCCACCAGCGGGGTGACCGCAGCCAATCAACGTATCCCCGGCATTACCGGAGGCACAGTATCCGGCGTACTTCCGGCTTTGGGCGGTTCGACTCCCGGCGATGGCGCTCTGCAATTAACTCCAGCAGCAGGTGATAGGGAAGCCTTTGTCATCTACAACAACCCCATTCCTTCAACCGACGGTCTCAGAGTCCAGTTTGATTTTTATTCTTACGGTTCAAGCCAGCAATTTAATGCTCCGCAACCATTTATTAGCCCTCAGCCAGGGGACGGGCTGGGTTTCTTCTTGATTGACGGCACTGCCAGCCCAACCAGGACTGGGGGTTATGGCGGTTCTCTGGCTTACGCTCCACGAACGGGTATACCCGGTATTGAGGGAGGTTATTTAGGCATTGGGCTTGACGAGTTTGGCAATTTTTCAACATCCACAGAAGGGCGCTCTGGCCCTGATCCATCTCCGATTCCCGGCTCCTCTATTGGTTCTTTCAGACCTGATTCAGTAACTGTTAGAGGAAATCAAGCAAACGGTTATCGGTTTTTAACAAATGCGATCGTTCCCTTCGGCATCGATAACATTCCTACGAGCATTGACTTTAGTGGCCCTGTTGCCGACAAAAATTTTAATTTCAGCAATACGTTCACGAGCGATCGCAATTTAGCCAAAAGATCCGTTCAAATTACCCTGAATCCATCTAACGATCCGGTGAATCCCTCTCGTCTCACCGTTGCTTTCGATGAAAATTTCGACGACATCTACGAAACTACATTAATCGACATCTCCAACTTGGCCACCGGAAACGACCCAGTACCGCCCCTTCTCAAATTTGGTTTTGGTAGTTCCACAGGAGGTGCAAACAACATTCACGAACTTCAAAACCTGGTAGTTGAAACTATCAATCCTCCCAGTATCGCCGCAGAGGTTTCCACTATTAAGACCGGCCCGCAGTTCGTCAAGCCCGGAAGCAGCATTACCTACACGATTACTACTGTAAACAGAGGGCCAGCGCCCGCTACAAATGTCCTGATTCAAGACGAAATACCTTTTGAACTGCTGCGTCCGGGGGGATTGCCGCCGGTTCTCACTGCCTCCAACAACGGCACTTACGTGAACCAAACAAAAGCTGTCACCTGGCCGTTAATTCCGGTTCTCAATGCGGGTGAGACTTTGACTTACACCCTGACTATTGATTTGCCGCCCGGTTTAACCAGCGGTAGCAGTTTTGCCAACGTTGCATTCAGCAATAGCTCGACTTTCGACCCCGACCTCAGCAACAACAGCGGTGTACTCGCGCCAGGGCAAATCGAGGGGCCGGGTGTAGTTTTTACCACAGTTGTCGATACAGTCGCGGATTTAGTTACTACCAAAAGTGGCCCTGTGACTACTTCGGCCGGGTCAAGCGTCGCCTATACATTGACTACGACTAATATTGGGCCAGACCCCGCTGCCAATGTGACCATCACGGACAGCATTATTCCAGGTTTAACAGGAGTCAGCCTATCAGACGGGGGGAGTTACGACCCAGTTTCGGGCATTGTCACTTTCCCAGCACTGACGGTGCTGGCAAATGCGGATACTGCGACCCACACCGTCAGTTTCACTGCCCCAGCCACCCGTACCGCCATCAGCAACACGGCCCGGAGTAGCGCGGCGACTTTCGATCCGATCGCCACTAACAACAACGGTTCGACAACCAACAAAGACGGCACTCCCACTAACTCTACGGTTACGACAAGTATTGCGCCCAACGCCGACCTCGCAACCACAAAAACGGGCTCTACGAGTGCTACTGCTGGTAGTTCGGTCAGTTATTCGATCGCCACAGTCAACTTAGGGCCGAGTCCTGCGGAAGCTGTAACTATCACGGACAGCATAGTTCCGGGATTAACCGGAGTCACGGCATCTAACGGTGGCGTTTACGATCCAGTAACCGGCATTGTCACCTTCGCGCCCGTGGCAATAGCCAACGCGGAGACAGTCACCCGGACGATCGGCTTCACAGTACCGCCCACCCTAACTTCCATCAGCAACACGGCAAGAAGTACCTCCATCACTCCCGACTCCACTCCGGCCAACAACAACGGTACAAACCCCAACGCCACCGTCACTACCTCGATCGAGGCTGTGGCCGATGTTGTCACCCAAAAAACGGCTCCGCCCAGCATCCAGGTGGGCGACACCCTCCTTTATACAATCACTACTACCAACAACGGGCCGAGTCCCGCGGCCAACGTAGTCATCACCGACAGCTTGATTCCCGGCTTAACTAATGTCAGCGTGTCCGATGGCGGAACCTACAATCCAGACACAGGGGCGATCGAGTTCCCAGCGATCGCGACTTTAGCCAGCGGCAGCAGCGTCACCCGCACCCTGATTTTTGTACCGCCGCCTACCCTGACGAGCATCACCAACATTGTATTGAGTCGATCGGACACTTTTGACCCGGACTTGACGAATAACAACGGCTCGACAGTCGCATTGCCCGGTCAGGCGGGGGGGCAAGTTGTTACCTCGATCGATGTAGCCCGCGCCGACCTGGTTACGTCCAAGAGCGGTCTCACATCTGCTCCTGGTGGTAGTTCCGTGACTTATACTATAACTACCGCCAACAATGGGCCGAATGCTGCTGAAAACGTAGTGATTACAGACAGCATCATTCCCGGTTTAACTGGAGTCAGCGCCTCCGATAACGGCACTTACGACCCCGTGACAGGGGTTGTCACCTTCCCAACAATTCGCCGCTTGACTAGCGGCAGCAACATCAACCGCGAGGTAACAGTAGTCGTTCCAGCGACGGGTACGATTAGCAATACTTCCCAGAGTCGATCGACCACTTTTGACCCAGAACCCAGCAATAACAACGGTTCCGAGTCCAGAGCCACTGTCACCACCGCCATCAGCCCGCAGCCAACACCCAACAAACTTCCATCAGCCGACAGCAGCAATGTGGCGATCGCGCCCAACAGCGTTGTCCTTCTTAGCGGGCTCGGAGGCAGAGACTCAGACGGCACAGTGGTTACATTCACCATCAGCACCCTGCCACCGGCAAATCAAGGCGTCCTGTTCTTGGGCGACCCCGCAACTGGGGGAGTCGCCGTCACGGCAGGTCAAGCCCTGACAGCCGAGCAAATGACGCAGTTATTCTTCCAGTCGGCCGGCAATTTCACAGGAGCTAATTTTACCTACACCAGCAGGGACAATCTCGGTGGCAGCAGTCCTGCAGCCACCGTTTCTCTGCTGTCGCTGGCGTTCAACTACCCGCCGGTACCCACAAACATCAGCAAGACACTGGCGCCAAACAGCACCGTCAACCTCACAGGGTTCACGGCAAAAGACCCCGACGACTCGATCGAATTCTTCACTATCAACACCCTGCCGGCAGCAAACCAAGGCGTCCTGTTCTTGGGCGACCCCAGCCAGGGAATCCGGGTCACAGCAGGCCAAAAACTTAGCACAAGTCAAATCAGCCAGCTATTCTTCCAAGCAACCAGCGAATTCGCAGCCGCCAACTTTACCTACAGCGCCACAGACAGGCGCGGCGCCATTAGTCCAGCCCCCGCTACAGCCTCCCTGCTAGCACTATTACCTCCCACCGACGAGCCACCCGTCGCCAACAACTCCAGCGTCGCTGTGTTGCTGGAAAGAACCGTGAACATCCCCGGACTCGGAGGAACCGACCCAGACGGGACGGTGGTTTCCTTTACCGTAAACACCTTGCCACCAGCCAATGAAGGCACGCTGTTCTTGGGTGATCCGAGCCAGGGAGTGCGGGTCACGGCTGGTCAAACCCTTACAGCCGAGCAAATTACCCAGTTGTTCTTCCAGGCGTCCGGCAATTTCACAGGAGCAAACTTCACCTACAGCGCTACAGATAACCTCGGTGTCATCAGTGCGGCAGTCGCCACTGTCTCTCTCATTCCCCTTAAGGAATCGATACCAACACCAGCCCCAACTCCAACACCAGCCCCGACGCCGATACCCGTGCCGACGGCGACACCAACTCCAACTCCAACACCAGCCCCGACGCTGATACCCGCGCCGACGGCGACACCAACTCCAACTCCAACACCAGCCCCGACGCCGATACCCGCGCCGGTACCAACACCAGCCCCGATACCGATACCGATACCAGCCCCGACGCCGATACCCGCGCCGATACCAACACCAGCCCCGACGCCGATACCCGCGCCGATACCAACACCAGCCCCGACGCCAACACCAGCCCCGACGCCGATACCCGCGCCGACGCCGGAACCAACTCCAACTCCAACACCAACTGCAACACCCGCGCCAGCCCCGGAACCAAAACCAGTCCCGCAACCCGAACCAATTGCAACTCCAACTGCAACACCAACACCAACACCAGCGCCAGAACCAACCCCCATATTCAACCGAGTACCCGAACCCGATACCAGTTGCGGTTGCGACCCACTGCCCCAGCAGCCTCTGATCAGATTTATCCCACCCCAGCCTTCACCAATACTCAACTTCGACTCCAACGCCGCCCAACTCATCGACATCCAAAACACGATGAGAGGCACTCCCGGAAACGATTCCTTAACAGGGAACGAAGCTAACCAACTGTTAATCTCCCTCAACGGCGACGACACAGTATTAGGTGAAGGAGGCAGCGATCTCATTTTCGGCGAACAACAGCGAGATTACATAGCTGCCGGTAGAAGCAACGACATCGTGTACGCCGGCAAACAAACCGATGCCGTATTTGGCGGCAAAGCGGGCGATCGCATTTTTGGTGATC